>JAAERC010001047.1 GCA_024230695.1 Candidatus Zixiibacteriota bacterium | reverse complement strand
TTGGAATTACTGAAGGGTTGTTGACCCATTATAGTAATTCATATTTTGATGCCTATCTGGTTGAGGATTCCACACAAATCCTTACGGAGGCTGTCGTTCTTGGCGGTGGAGCATATGTTGATGGTCCCGGAGGCTTGGTTGATATGACTCTAATCTGTTTAGATGTTGGCGGAGTAGTTAACATGGATCTGGAGATTATCGCAAGAGATGTCAATAACGATCTAATGGAACCAACTGTCCTGGGTGCTGTCGCCGTAATTAATGCGCCGCCAGCTAGTTTTAATCTTATCTCCCCTTATCTACAGGAGGATCTTCAGCGAGATTATGAAGATGATATAACTTTTGAATGGAACCCAACATATTCTTATTATCCAGATGATGATGTGAATTACAGGCTTTATTATGGCAAAAACCCGGCTTTCCCGCCAGAAGAAACAACAATAATTGATGTTGGTTCTTTAACGACTACTTCAGTTCCGGTTTCCTCACTAGATGAAGAAAGGTATTATTGGAAAACCGAGGCAATTAATAGTTATGGATTTTCCAAATTCAGCATTACATGGTATTTTCAAATCAACACTTATTCTTATCCAAAAGGTTTTGATTTATTGGAACCTGTAGAAAACGATGTAATATTCCTTCCGATTAATGAATCATTGACATTCAACTGGACACCTTCTTCTACAGTTTTGCCTAATGATACAATTCTTTATGATGTTTATTATAGTAATGACATTTCTTTTCATCCCGATCTTACTGATACTGTATTGGATGTTTCAGAAACATATATAAATATTCCGGCTATTGACCTCATAACAGATATGTACTATTGGAGGGGAAAAGCAATAAATACAATTGGGTATGAAACATGGAGCGCGCAAACAGATTGGAATTATGATCTGACGGTTGTATCTCATCCCAGTAATTTTGAATTAATTGATCCTGTAAACTACGCCGAGATTAATACCATAGCTGGAAGTGGCATATCTTTGGATTGGACTGACGCAGAATCTCTAATTCCTGATGATACTTTAACTTATACAATTTGTTTTGGACCGGATGACAATCTTCCCAGCACGGCGTATTATATTACAGAAATTAATGACATTTCAGAAATAGTCATTGCAGATGGAATTCTTCCTCCCAGAGATTCAATATACTGGCAAGTAACAACAACTAATAAATTAGATTTCAGTACCGATTCTGATAATATTCTTTCATTTTTGACCTATATGAGGGGTGATGCAACTGGTGATGATGATATAAATATTCTTGATATTGTGCATATTATTAATTTCAGGTATAAAGGCGGTCCGGAATCATTTCCATATGATGCCAGTGAGACCGATTGCATTACGCCTGTAAATATTCTTGATATTGTCTACTTGATAAATTTTAAATACAAAGGTGGTCCGCCGCCATGCAGCGATTAGAAAAGTATAAATAATTTTTTTTGGTGATTATAAAAAAGTCTTTCGATTCTCACATTTAAACTTCCTGCTAAATAATAATCAACAGTAAATAAAAGGGTGCCACATAGA
>JAAERC010001046.1 GCA_024230695.1 Candidatus Zixiibacteriota bacterium | reverse complement strand
CGCCAGAGTTTGATATTCTCTTTCCAATTTCCATCAAGATAGTACCGCAATAGTACTTCCATTGCCGAAAAAACAATCTTGTCAACACGCATGGCTCGATATACTGGATTTCGTTTTATCTTCGCCAATAAGTCTTTTTGCCCAACAATCAACCCGGCCTGCACGCCACCGAGAAGCTTATCACTGGAAAAGCAGGTTATATCTGCTCCTGAACGAACCGATTCCGGAACGGTTGGCTCTTTCTTTTTGATAAATTCCGAAGTATTAATAAAAACACCGCTACCAAGATCATTTATCACGGGGATATTATATCGTTTTCCAAGTTTAACCAGTTCCTTAATATCAACCTCACCGGTAAATCCTTCCACAGCAAAATTACTACGATGAACTTTCAGAATCAATGCCGGGTTCTGTTCCATCGCTTCTTCATAATCTTTGAGCTCGGTGATATTGGTTGATCCGATTTCAAGTAATTTTGCTCCGGACTTTTTAATTATATCTGGAATGCGGAAACCGCCACCGATTTGAACCAGTTCTCCCCTGGAAATAATAACTTTTCTTCGATTTGCCAGAGTATTGAGAATCAGAAATAATGAGGCGGCATTATTGTTAACAATCACGCTGGCATCGGCCTGAGATAATAAAGATAAATACTTCTCGGCCAATTCGCCTCGTTTCCCCCGCTTGCCAGAGGCAACATCAAACTCCAGATTACCATAACCGGTCACATTGTCTTTAATATGATCAAATAGAGATTTTGAAAGCGGGGCACGTCCCAGATTAGTATGAACCAAAATTCCGGTACCATTAATGACACGACTGATCTTTTTCTTAGAAATAAATTTGATTTCCGTTATTATTTCTTTAGTAAGTTTATCATAAGTCAGTTCTTCTGAATTCTTACCGAAATCGGCTTTAAGTTTTTTTATTGTCGCTCTGATTATTTCAACTATTATTGGCCGGGCAAGAGATGCCGAAGCCTTAATAATCTTTTTGTCTGAAATCAGAGTTTCAACCGCAGGGAAATCTCTTCTGGAATTTATTATAAATTTATTTTTCATAAGCCATAAATCAAATCGGTCACAACTCGCCCAACGGATCCAAGCGATGTCGGCGAGCATTTATCTGCATTATCCAAAGTAGTATGCCAATATTTATAGTCAAAATCTATAATTACCGCTGACTGCAACCCAATAGTCATAAATGAAAGATGATCATCATAGATGGCATGTTTGACCGAATCGACAAAAACCTTTTCTCCAAGTTTGGCCGCCGTACTCCAAACTAAGTCGGTTATCTCTAGCGAATATTTATTGGAATGTTCCTCCCGATAGATTTTCAAATCACTGTCACCGATCATATCAATTACCAAGGCAAATTCATATTTTCCTTTTATATCTCTTTTAACATAATCCTTAGCACCAAGGAAATACTCATCGAGATCACCCGGTCGGCCAAAATCCTCACCATCAAGTAAAAGTAAATCTATCCCAACCGACGGTTTTTGGGAAACAAGAAGATTTGCTAATTCCATCAATACCGCTACTCCCGAGGCACCGTCATTGGCACCATCAATCCAGTCTTCCCTTTTTAGAGGATCAGCATCGTATTCTGCCCGCGGACGACTATCATAGTGAGCCGCCATTAAATACCGTTCCGTAATATTTTTATCGTCCGGATCAATCGATGCAATAATATTT
>JAAERC010001045.1 GCA_024230695.1 Candidatus Zixiibacteriota bacterium | reverse complement strand
TAATTAATGCAGTAATTTGTTGCTTTCCCCTTACTATCTTTGTAAGAACATTAAAATATACCAAATTTGTCATATTTGTCAAGAATAAAACTTTCCGTATCTTTTTAAATAACTGCCTCTTAGCTATAATTCGTAGGTTAGACTTGCATTAATTGAAAAGCTGGAATAGTCGTATAACTCAAACATGGAAATTGAAGTAGTGTTGTTATTTATAATATCAAATTGCAATTTTGGTTTCAATGATCCGCCGGATTTGAAATATATCGGACGTTCGATGATAACAAAAATCCGGTTTTGCTCATCATTCCTTTTTTCTGCAAAGCTGGCAGGATACAAATCGGTAATAACCATTGTTCTTAAGAACGACTTTTTCCAATAGCCAAATCCGCCTGAAATAATCATTTTAGGAACTAATTTTGTTTTTATTGCTACTGTAAGAGATTGCCCCTCATAAACATTTCCCATTGGAGAAATAAAATTAACGGCTGAACCCAGCACTACGGCATTATCTCCATTATAAAACTCTCTGTGATGAAATGTTATACTTATGCCGGTTTTTGAACCGATAGGTCGAGAAAGGCGCGGCGATATATAATATGAGAAAAGATCACCTTTAACATGAAAATAATCGTAGCTGCCGGTTGGACTATCTGTTAGCATGTAAGTGGTATCTGGAATAAAGGAATATCTCAAACCTGTATATCCAACCTCAATATCAAAGCTGTTTGAGCCCAAAGGCGTAAAATTAGTTCCAACGAATATTTCGTAGCTATCTTTATCTGGGGAATCAGAATATAAATATGATGTTGATTCTAACTTAACTCCGGTTCGAACGGAAAAAGCCTTACCCAAGCGATAGCCGTTTGAAGTCATTAACTTAAAGCTGTTATTATTAAAATCTCTTAAATCTTCCTTATATGTCCGTCCGCTGAAACTTACTGACAGATAGGATGATAAATTAGAGTTCTGATTAGTTGGAATAAATGTAAAACTAACGCCTTTAGAAAAACCATTTAGATTCGACGTATTGACATAATTCGAATAATCTCCAAATAGAATAACCTCTAATGTTGAAACCGGATACATTTTTAATCTTAACGATGAAGTCGTATAAGAGTCTTCTACATCTGAGGAATCTGTTAAGAGGTTAGATGTAAACCCTCTATTAATATTAAACTCAAGTCCCAAATCAAGCGGGTTGTAATATTCGGCTTGACCTGATTTTTGATTTGCCATAACTGAAATGGCCGTAAGTAAAATTAGAAAAATAATGAAAATCTTTTTAATATATGTAAATTGCATCATGAACTCCGATTTAATTTGCGACACAGGCCCCGCCTGCGCATCCACCTGATTGACTTGAACCACCAACACCACCAGAATTGCCGCCAAAACCGGCATCAGATTCTCCCCGATTACTCTGCAAGCCCCGGGCTGAGAATTTTAGTAAAACAAATTTCTCAGCATTATATAGCGGTGCGGCAGTTTCCGAATCCAAATTAAAATCAAGTGATATGAGGTCATCGGAGTTTTGATTCAATTCGGTTTTGGAATCAATATCATCCGGATCGGTGTTATCGATATCAGTTACACTGTCATTAAATCCGTCACCATCCAGATCAATAAAAAATTCATCATCGTTTGATATCTTTTCAGCGAAAGCATAATTATTATTTGTTGGTAATAGAAAAAATGAAAAAACAAAGATCCCCAAAGTAAGTAAGAATCTTCTCATCATGTTGCCTCCCGTAACCAGACAATCGATCACGCCTTGCCGGTTATTATTGTAGATTATCCGTTCGTATAAAATACAATATTTGTCTCGAATTCAAAGCTCTTTTTGGCAAAAATATAATATTGAATTAGAGATATTGGAACATGAATCCACATGAATCGATTAAAATGTTTATGACTCTTTTAAAACAGTGCCTTTTTTGGCGAGACATTCATTGATAACACGAATCATACCCTCGCTATCTGGTTTACTCACCTGGGCATCGGCTCCTACAGAGATTCCCTTACGTTTATTATCTTCGGTTATTAAGGATGAAAACAGCACAACCGGTATATTTTGTAGTGTGGGATCTTTTTTAATTCGCGAGGTTAGATGAAGCCCATCCATTTGCGGCATCTCAATATCAGATAGTAATAAATCAGGTAAAGAACCATCTTTGTTGTACCATTCCTGGATTTTTTCCCACGCTTTTTTGCCATCGCTACAAATTGTAAGATTTTTGAAACCGCTTTTATTTAATATTTTCTTCAAAGCTTTTCTGAGTACCGGGGAATCATCGGCCAAAATAATTTTTACGTCATCTCGGGCGATAGAGACTTCTTCTAAATTTTCAGGCATTGCGGCACTGTGAATGCCAAGGATTTGTTCAATGACAGATTCAAAATCAGTTATCAGAACCGTTTTTCCATCAATTTCTGTAGTTCCGGTTATTGGGGCATCAATATCGCTCAGAAATTGAGAAGGAGGTTCTATCTTATCCCATCGCAAACGGTGAATTTCCTCAACCGAATCAACCAAAATCCCGCATCGCATTTCATTGAACTCAACAATAACAATTAATCCATTCCCACTTTTTGTTTCCTCACCAATCATATCAAAATAGCGACCGATATTGACCAGAGTTAGAACTTCACTACGAAGTTTAAAAAAACCTTCGACGGTTTCATGTGAAAAGGCAATATCGACAGTTTTAATTCTTTGGATAATTTCTCGGACTTTGGCAACGTTGATACCAAAATGTGTATCACCAAGACGGAATATCAATAATTCCAT
>JAAERC010001044.1 GCA_024230695.1 Candidatus Zixiibacteriota bacterium | reverse complement strand
CGCGCTTTCTGTTCAGGCAGTCGGAAAAGAGAGAGTGATGGGTCTTGTGCTTCCGGAGAAAGAATCAAATCCCATTTCTGCTCAATATGCACAGCTTATTATCGATAAACTTGGAATTGAACACAAAACGATTGAATTAACGAACGTGGTTGATAGTTATCAGGCTTATGATTTTCGGGATAAGTTGATAAAAGAAATATTTCCCGAGTACGATAAGAATTATAAATTTAATATCTATCTTCCTCAAAACTTATTAGATGCCGATCGCTATAACTTTTATACTCTTCGCATCGATGATGGTAAGGGAAATCAACAAGAAAAAAGGTTAAGTAAAAAACAATTTTTGTCTATCACAGCAACTGCCAATGTCAAAATCCGTTCGCGGATGATAGCGCTTTATTATTATGGTGACCAGAATAACTATTTGGTTGCGGGAACGACCAATAAAACAGAATTTTTGCTTGGGGATTACTGCAAGTTTGGAGATGGTGGTACTGATGTCGAATGTGTGTCTCATCTTTATAAGAACCAAATATATCAACTTGGCGACCATCTCGATATTCCAAAGGAAATAATGGAGAGGACTCCCAGCCCGGATACCTTTAGTTTGCCGGTTTCAGATCAGGATTTCTATTTTAGATTACCTTTTAATATTTTAGATCCGCTTCTTTATTGCTGGGAATATAAAATATCTTCGGCCGATACAGCCAAATCGTTGGATTTGGAGGAGGAACAGGTCAAACGTGTCTTCCGTGATTTTGAATCGAAATTTAATTCAACAGAACATATTCGAGTTGCGCCCCCCGCGATTGAAAGAGACTGGAGTAATTATAAAAAATAATTTAAAAATAGATCTGTTTTAACTTTACAGATCGGTCTTTTTATACATATTTTAGTATAAAGCTTAGGTGAATTAGATTATGAAAAAAAATGAAATTTTGTTTTTGGAATAATTAATTGTTATGAGTAATAAAAATAATAATCAAATTGATATTGTTGAAATAAAGTCAATTATTCTAAAACGAAAATGGCTTATTATTCTTCCAATAATTCTTGTCGCCTGTATTGCATATGCCGGATCACATTTTATTACACCAGTATATGAAACTTCAGTAATTATTTGGGTCGGTAAATCATTTAATCTTTCAAGTGAACTTCAGAGATATATTGGAGATAATGATTATAATGCCAGACGGCGTGTTAGTCAGCGAGATGAGCTTAGATCACTTCAAAATGAGATTGTGTCAACTCCCTATATTCATCAGTTAGTAAACAAGCTGGAATTGGATCAGAGCGAGATTCTTGATAAATCAGCCGGAAAAATGCAAGCCCAGATGCCCCATATGACAAGGGATCAAATAAAATTTACCCTTCTTTTAGAAAGTTTGCGGGATAGGATCAAAGTTGAATTTTCGGGGCAGGATCAAGTGAAAATAATTGCCAGAGCCAGTGAACCTTTTTTAACTCGCGATATGGCCAAAACGTTGGGAGAGATATTCATTGAGGAGAAAAAAAAACAGCGGATGAGTCAGGTTCGAGTCTCACAGAATTTTTCCTATGAGCAATTAGAACGATATGAACCAGATCTCGAGAATAAAATTTCGGCAAAAACAGCGCTGGAGCAAGAACTTCTCAATATTCAGCTTGATGAACTAATTATTTCCGATGAAAATCGTCGTAATATAACTTCTGAAATTGAAGCCGCTAAATTAGAAATTTCCGATTTAGAAGAAGATGCTCGGCAACTTTTGGCAAAAATAACCGAAATTCCTTCCGGAATAATTACTCTTGAGGAACCGCCAGATTATAAGCGAATAAAAAGAGAGATAAGCAATCATCTTGGTACTATTGGCAATCTGATGCTAAAGCATAAATGGAATTCATTCGAAATTTTGAATTTTAGAGCACGTCTTTATTCTCTGATTGACCAACTGGAAGCTGAAAATGAGCGCCTGGTTAAATTTCAGTTTGTGGATTATACTGGATTTACACAAACTACTATAATTAGTTTGATGAAAGCGCGTACTCACCTCAATATGCTTTATCTGAAGAAAAACAACTTGGAGCTGGGTTATGCTGAGCTTCAAAATAAAATTGGCCTGATCCCGGAATATCAGGCCAGACTTGAACAGTTGGATCGTGAAGTTACTGCCGCACAGGGGATGAGGGATCGTCTTCGTCAGCAACAAGAAAGCGCGACGATTCAAGAGGACATTTTAAGGGAATCGGTATTTAAGGTTGTTCAACCCGCCCAGGTCCCATTGTATCCAATCGAGCCTGATAAGAAAAAACTGATAATAATGGGAGTTATTCTTGGGTTGATACTTGGCGGCGGTTTGGTATTGGTCCTGGAATTATTGGATAGTTCTTTTAAACATGTTGAAGATGTTGAAGAGTATCTTGGAATTCCTGTAATAGGTGTGATCCCGGTTATTGATTCGGCAAAGAAAATTAAAATATTAAAATAAATTCAATTTAGTTTATCGCTATCTCCTCGGTTTGCGGATTATTCGGAATATTGATTTTATCACAGTCTATATTTAGTTTCATTCTATTTTTTGGATTAACTCTATTGCCAATTTTTTGAGCTGGATTACCGGCCATAATCGTATTAGGTTTAACATCTTTACCATCAATTACTGAGCCGGGGCGAATTACGGCGCCATCACCAATTATTGAACCAGGTTCAATAATGGAGCCGGTTCCGATCCAGACATCATTCCCGATTACTACGTTTTTATAATGACTATTTTGATTCTGAATCAATTCATTCACATTTTCATAATTATGATGATGAGTCCATATTGATACATTTGGGCTCAATATTGAATTATCGCCAATTTCAATCAAACCGCCGGCTTGAATATATGCATTAACTCCGATTGTTACCGAGTTGCCTACCATAACTTTATGTATATTTCGGAACCTAAATCCCTCATGTATTTTAAGATTCTCACCAGCAGAAGCAAAATGTTTTTGCATTAAACGAGATCTAATTAAAACACCATACATTCCAGGTAGATTTCTCGTCAGGAATATTTTAAATTGAAGACGCCCTAATTTGGCTCTCATTGAACCGAAGAAACTTTTTACTATTAAAAACATAAAAATCCCAAATCTTTTTTATTAATTTGTTAACCCATATAAGGTTAATAATTACTTTTAGTTTTCTATATTTATGATATCGGTTATCAATTCAAATATTAAATACAAAATTGAAGTTTAAGTTATATTAAAATTATATTATTAAATGAATATGTGGTTATATATACCACTTTGTGGGCAATCTCAATTAAATATACCAAAATAACCAAAATGTATTTCGCCCAAAATTAAGAGGTGCTGTTTGGATAATTATAAATATTTTCCAACCTGCAATTTGTTGCGCATTAATATTTGGGATTTTCTCTTAAATAAACACCGGGAAACCCCTTAAATTAAGCATTTATTACTTGACTAAATGTTTAACATTGTTATATTTACACTATATAGAAAATTTCTCATTCTTGCTTCTGGCCACTAAATCTGGCCAAAGGAATTAACATGTGCGGTGATGCAATACAACACGATTTTTACTTAAATCATATTAATCATAGTGAGATACGTCTAATATTGATAAAAAATCATTTTTACATAGG
>JAAERC010001043.1 GCA_024230695.1 Candidatus Zixiibacteriota bacterium | reverse complement strand
TGTTGACGGAACTCCGGATATTAATATTCTCGATATAGTATTTCTTATAAATTATAAATATAAAAGCGGTCCAGCTCCTGACCCTCTTGAATCGGCAGATGTTAACAGCGATACTAATGTTGATATTCTCGATATTGTCTATCTTGTCAATTTTGTATACAAAAGCGGAGCGGACCCTGATTGCCCATAGTATAATAATAATTAAATTCTATGTCAAAAAAGGCTCGGTTTTATCGAGGTCTTTTTTGTAGTAAAATCTATTATCCTCTTGTATTCCAATAAGATAAATGTATAGCTCTTCACATTATTATAATCGAAATAGCATAATTTCGATTTTTTAAATCAGACCAATATTATCAAGATAAGCAAAGTTTTTCCGATAACAATAAGACATAGAAGACACAATATAAATGCTTAGATTGTATAATTTTGCTTATGAAAATTATTTACGCCCTTTTTTCAACATTGTTACTTTTGGTCAGTCCCATGTATGCCATAAATTATTTTGTGACAGAATCGGGAAATAATACCAATGATGGTCTCGATTCAACTACAGCCTGGGCATCAATAGATCGAGGTGATCAACTGTCGATACTCGTTCCGGGTGATACGGTCAAAGTAATGCCAGGACTTTACAATCTGACTGCATCGGCAACATTCAATCAGTCGGGGACCGCGGGAATTCCTATTGTTTACCAAGGATTTGGAGTCGAGCCTGTCATTTTTGATGGAGGCGGCAATAACATTCCCCTTTTTGAGCTGGATGCAAGCAATACAGTTTTCTCCCGCATAAACCTTAGGAACACTAGTGACAATGGCATCGATATTTCAGGTGCTGACAACCTGATAAAAAACTGCGCCATAAGTCAAATCTCGACCTATGGTATTTATCTTAAAGCCGGCGCTGCTAATAATCTCATTTATAACAATACCATATATGAAACTTCCAGCACTGCGGTGTACCCGGTCAGCAGTGTAAAGACAACCAGAATTATCAATAATATTATGGTTTCCATGCCTGAAGGAATTTGGGCCGCTTCCGGGACTATAGCGGCACACAACAATATGTGGCTGGTATCATCTCCCTATAATGGAGGTGTGACCGATTCCGCTGGCGGATTATCGGTCGATCCGCAATTTACCGACACAACTACAGGTGATTTTTCCCTGCAATCCGGCTCACTCTGCATCGACGCAGGCATGGATATTGGCCATCCCTTTGAAGGTTCCTCGCCCGATATGGGAGCGATTGAGTATACGCCTCCAACTGTTAATGTCTATTGGGTTTCTCCATCTGGTAGTGACAGCAACGATGGTCTCGATTCAACATCGGCCTGGGCCACTATCGATAATGGCGATCAAAAATCTCTTCTGGCCCCCGGTGATACCATCAATATTCTTTCAGGGACATATTTCACTTCCACATATATTGATCTTGTTCAATCAGGGACTGCACTCATGCCAATTGTTTATCAAAATTTCTCAGATGGAAATGTGATTGTTGATATTGGTGGAGTAGCTACCTCAATTATTTGGCTACAGGGCAACCATATTGTGATTGATGGTTTGGAACTTATAAATTCCGGGCATTACGGAATCTATATTGATGGTGATTCTAGTATTATCAAGAATTGTCGAATTCATGATATCTTATGGAGTGGGATAAATGTCAATTTTGGCGACGAAAATATAATCCTAAACAATATTGTACATAATTTAGGAGAGACGGGAATT
>JAAERC010001042.1 GCA_024230695.1 Candidatus Zixiibacteriota bacterium | reverse complement strand
CGGGAAACAATCGAATCAGCCGATTATGTTGTTGATCTGGGACCGGGTGCGGGAAAAAAAGGCGGCAAAATAGTTGCCGCGGGAACACCAACCCAAATAAGACGAAACCGCAATTCTATCACCGGTGCATATCTTTCAAATAGGAAGACAATCCCGGTTAAAGATGAACGGCGCTCTTGCGATGGTAATTTTATCACCCTTAAAGGCGCCCAGGGGAATAATCTCAAAAATGTCGATATCAAAGTTCCGCTTGGTGTCTTTACAGTTGTAACCGGTCTCTCCGGCTCCGGCAAATCAACGCTTATTAATGAAACATTGTATCGTATTCTCGCACGTAAATTTTATAATTCCCGTAAGGCTCCTCTTGCGTATAATAAAATCTCAGGTCTGGAACAGATCGATAAGGTCATTGATATTAATCAATCACCTATTGGCCGCACACCTCGTTCCAATCCGGCAACCTATACCGGAGTCTTTACATATATTCGTGATCTGTTCTCGCAAATCCCCGAATCAAAAATGCGCGGATATCTTCCGGGACGTTTCTCATTTAATGTCAAAGGCGGCCGTTGTGAAGCTTGTCAGGGTGATGGAATAATTAAGATTGAGATGCATTTTCTCCCTGATGTTTATGTTCCTTGTGAAATCTGTAAGGGCCGAAGATTCAATCGCGATACGCTCGAGGTTACATACAAAGGAAAATCTATTGCCGATATTCTCGATATGACTGTTGATGAAGCGCTTAAATTTTTTGAGAATATTCCGCGAATCAAAAGAAAAATGCTGACTCTAAAATCTGTGGGACTTGGATATATTCACCTTGGCCAGCAAGCGACTACCCTTTCGGGAGGCGAGGCGCAACGGATCAAGCTTTCCACCGAGTTATCAAAAACAGCCACTGGCTCAACTTTATATATTCTCGATGAACCAACTACCGGCTTGCATTTTGAGGATATTAAAATGTTGCTTGATGTTCTTTACCAATTAGTAGAACGAGGTAATACGGTGCTGGTAATTGAGCATAATGTCGATGTTATAAAAACGGCTGATTATATAATTGATAT
>JAAERC010001041.1 GCA_024230695.1 Candidatus Zixiibacteriota bacterium | reverse complement strand
TTTCCTGGCTTTTATCCATATTCGCACTCATACACCATAATATCGACTACTTTGTTAGGAAATTTAGAACTGGCTATTTAGATAATTTCTTTTCAAGGCGGATTTTTCTTTTGATAAGATCGTCCTTGTCGTATCGCCTTGCGGGACATACCGTTTGGGCTTCCTGAGTATACTTCATCGCGGTAAAACAATCTTTTTTGCGATGTTCATAATATTTAGCCAATTCAATAAGAGCCATAAATTTCTGAGGATTTGGATTTCCTGCTATATCTACCCAGATATTTACCGCTTCATCAAAGCGCCCGATTCGTTTACAGGCCAGCGATTGCATAAACAGAATATCATACCGTCTGCCATTTGAAATTATCTGTTTAGATTCTGACAATATCTGACAAACCTTCTCATGTTCTTTACGCTTTTCATGTATTTTGGCCACCGAATATATATCATCGGCATCATACAACCGATCAATAGGATTATCTTGAGCCCTGGCGATATGATACATCAGAAAATATAGTGAGACAATATCATTAAGATTATGTTCGACAACTTGACCCAATAATTCTGTTTTCATGTTGTTAAGCCAGCCAAAATAAACCGCCGGAACCAACTCGCCGGGAACATCGCCATACCTTTGAAAATCAAGAATATTTTTTTCAATATTTCCAAGGGTACAACTTCGCAGGCGGCGGCGATACAACCTCCGCGCCGAATGCAACAGATCAATATGTCCGCCAATTTTTAGGTTCCGCTCAACTCGATTGATTATCATCCGATCAACTAGCATTGGCATATCAAATGACTTCCCGTTATAACTAACTACTATTGTATCTTCGGTGATCTCCTCTCTTACCGCCTCAAGCATTGCCGCTTCATCGGGATAATCTGGTAAAAAATATTGTCGGACCTGAAATGAATCATCTATCACTGAACCAAAACCAATTAGAAACGGTACAGTTCCGGAACCGCCCAAACCGGTCGTTTCCATATCAAAAAAAAGAAGCTTTTCAATATCTATAGTTTCCTGAGCGCCATATTGCTCAAAATGAGAATCACGAAAGGAAACAAATTCGTTAAGTTGATGAACCGTCAAGTTCCCATGTTTATACTCTGAGTTGAAATTTGATT
>JAAERC010001040.1 GCA_024230695.1 Candidatus Zixiibacteriota bacterium | reverse complement strand
TCTTCTATGCTCTCTAAATGATCATTATTTATATACGGGTTTAGACTATCTAACCTTCGAAGCCTTGCTATATTAGGTTTATAATTGTTTTCAAAATATTCAATTATTTCTATCAAGCTATCAAGCGTAGCTGGGAGTACGACAAATTTTCGCGACAGGGAAATTTCCCTCGCTCCCCAATCTTTCGGACGAACAGGTGTTAATACAGCACGTTCTCGCCAAGGATGAAAGAGACTTGTCCATGGGAGCATTACCTGATTCTTGACAATCTCCTCCAATTTCTAACAGGTCGCCCGATCCCGATCCCGTTTTCGCTCAGGACCTGTTTTAATTTTTATGTTCGGACATAGACTCGTACATGAATAACCACCATTTTATAAAATGACCAGAAGGGAGCATTAACGACTATCGGAGGAATTGTTAACGACCACACGAAGCTGAGGCTTTTTTTCACGATATTCATTCGATTTAGCTTTTGGCCGTAAATTATCCATTATTCTATCAAATGTCCCATTGTATTTAGCGCACCGAAGTTTTAAAATATGATTGGCGTTTGTCGGATACCACCAAGCACCCGACCGCTTTAATCTTACATTAGATATAAATTTATTAGAGCTTTCTATGCCTCCACTTCCAATATGAAAACCACCCCGCTTCGCTTTCCCATAATTGATTTTATCTTTCCTGTCGTAGAGGTAATTATATGTTTTCTCAATTTGTTCCTTTGCGGCTTCCGATGAAGGTTTTAGCTTTTTCATTTCGAAAAATATCTCTTCGATTTCATTGCAGAAAAGTCTTGTAAGAATCGACTCGGCCCACTCACGCGCTTTTTGGCTGTTTTTGCCATACTGAGCCTTGGCCAAATCGTGCACGTACTCACTGCAGTGGTAATAATCCAAGACCATTTTTGCATTTGGAAAGAGTTCGTTGATTCGATTCCAGATCCATGGGGCTCCATCTCCAATTATGCATAAACGCACTCTATCTTCCGGAATCAAGCCTGCATCCTTGAGTCGAGATAAATCAGCGGCCAATTCATGATGTTCCTGGATCTGATGCCAACTGATTAAATGAATTATCCGAGTCCCATTGATAAGATAAAATCGAAATCCTTTCACCTCTTTCCATTCGCCTTCGCCGCGTTTTCCTTTTCTTGGCGAAGGCTCGGGTCTTGTGGGTGCATGGGCTCCATCAATCGCAAGCATCAAGATCGGTCGTCGAAACTTATCTTTCGATAACATATTGATTTGCTGATCGATTTCTTCTTTCGAAGGGCAAACATCCAAAATATCGATCTTTTGTCCAATTTCTCTCACAACCTCGTGTATATGATGGTTGCTCATATCCAAGCCAGTGCATCTTTCAAATGTTTCACATGCGGTTTCGTATGGAGATTCAGCCGCAAGAAAGGCTTCCGTCTCTTGGATGTCATGTTGTTTTTTCCTCGCCGATAAACCCAAGGCCTCATCCAGGGGGAAAAAGCCGCATTTGCAGGATTTGCAATAGAAATAGGGGCGTTCAAGGATGATTGGTCCTACCATTGTCTCTATTTCGCGCCGCGCCTTTCGTGGCATGGCTTTAATCATCTTGTTGCAATGAGGGCATGGACAATATTCTTGATTGAGCAAGTGACCAAATTTTTTTTCGATAAATGATAAGGCCAAACGGCCCGTGATATCCGCTCGGTTGTTAAAAATCATTTTTGTGATGTCATTTAAAGATTCCAACTCATTATCCTCTTCCATTTGATTGAGGCGCTTGTCCAGAAAGTCATAAAAATCCGTGCGGTAATTGTTTTCGAATGAGTATGCCGGATTCGCCACCATGGTTCCTTTCAAAAAGGTTAAAAATTAAAACCATCTTTCCCATGATGTGTTACCGCACTGATTAGTTCATGTCAAACGCGATTATGCGGAATTATGAGCAATTATTTTACAAAACGGGCAATATACTCTGTTTTTTAAGCATTTTCATACAATATCGCGGAATTTTGAAAAGTTTTCCAATTCCATTCTTCTCGTCAAGAATTACGTAATGCTCCCCC
>JAAERC010001039.1 GCA_024230695.1 Candidatus Zixiibacteriota bacterium | reverse complement strand
CCGGTTGCACCGGTAATCAATATCTTATCGTTCACCATCCACCTCTTTTATTACATCAAGAAGATATTCCCTGTAGGAATTATTTGTCATATTTTCTGCAAGCTTATTTATCTGTGATTTATCTATAAATTTCATTCGATACGCGATCTCTTCAAGACAGGCGACTTTTAAACCTTGTCGTTTCTCAATAGTGGCAATAAAATTACTAGCCGCCAACATACTCTCGGTCGTTCCGGTATCAAGCCATGCTAACCCCCGTCCAAGCTTGACCACTTTTAATCTGTTTATTGCCATATATTTTTTATTAATATCGCTGATTTCCAACTCGCCCCGTACAGATGGCTTTAGTTCGCGAGCAAATTTGGGAGCAGAGTTGTCAAACATATACAATCCCGTCACGACATAATTCGATTTTGGGACATCTGGTTTTTCTTCAATCGAGATAGCGTTGCCATCATTATCAAATTCCAAAACCCCATACCGTTCGGGCTTATTTATATAATAACTGAAAATCCTGGCACCGCTCTCAAAATTTCGGGACTTTTTTAAAAACCGATAATCGCCGTAGAAAATATTATCACCAAGGATCAAAGTTACATTATCGTCACCAATAAAATCTTCACCAATAATCAATGCCTGCGCGATACCTTCCGCTTTCTCCTGAATTGCATAACTGATTTTTAATCCAAGCTGGGAACCATCGCCAAATAAATCTTTAAACTGAGGAAGATCTTTTGGAGTCGATATCAATAAAATCTCTCTAATACCAATCAGCATCAGAGTCGATAATGGATAATAGATCATCGGCTTATCATATATCGGTAACAACTGTTTACTGATGATCTGCGTTATCGGAAAAAGCCGACTGCCGTTTCCACCGGCAAGGATAATACCTTTTTTCACTGTCTCATATCCTATCGTTGACTCTTAACGATTTGTATACGTTTCTTCATAATATTTTAAATAATGACCGCTAATACAGCTT
>JAAERC010001038.1 GCA_024230695.1 Candidatus Zixiibacteriota bacterium | reverse complement strand
TTCAAAAATCAATTTACTGGTGCTATCGGCCGCAATTTTGACTGAATCGGTTTTTGATAACTCACTGCCATCGGTTAATTGAACTCTGATAACATATTGACCGGCCTTCAATTTAAATCTAAATGGAGTAACATGATCCTGCAACCTGTCATTTATAAATACTCTCGCCCCGTTAACTGGTTTGGAGCCGACCGATAAGTGGCCAAAGATTTCTTTTTGCTCAACAGCAGGTTTGGGCTCAACAGGTTTGTCCTGAGCAACTTGCGGGAAACTGAAACGGAATTGTTTGGTTGTTTGCGTTTCGGCAGAAATTGTTACTGTCTCATCCAATACTTTTTCATTGCTCCTGCCATTTTTAACCATAATAGCATAACGCCCGGTATCAAGCGCTATCTCAACGTTTTTCTGGTTTCGCGCATACAGTTCACCATCTATATAAATGTCCCCCGATGGCCTGATTGTCAGCTCCAGACTTCCCTGAGGAATCTCGGCCACAGCCGTTTCTATGCCAAAAGAAAATACAGAGGAAAACTCACTTTTAGCATTTTCTCCATCAACCGTCTGAACCTGCCAGAAATACACGCCATCAGTTAGTGAATCAACCATAAGAAAGCGGTTCGCCGTCAAATCAGTAATAGTCCACGGATTTGTAAAAACGGAATCATTAGACAACGCCAATATATAACGGCCATCTTCATCAGCGGTATTTTGCCAGATAAATTCAGGAGTTGTTGTATTTAGTGTTGAGCCATTACCGGGACTTAACAATTCCGGCGCGATTAATAGTTGTTCGTCATCAGAGGGGGAAAACGCAATATACGAAGCAACAATTACCATCAATATAAAAGCAACAACCGAAACCTGTTTCATCAATGGGCTTTTGCCGCCTTTTGATTTCTGACTACCATCTTCGTCGACAAACTCGGTCTCACCGGAGATCTGATTATCTCTGGGGATTTTGGCGATAGCGGCACGCATTTCACTGGCCGTCTTATATCTCTCTTCAGGATCACGTTTAAGTGCTTTAAGAATTATATCTTCGACCTGTTTGGGAATCTCACGATCGATATCGCGCGGTTTGGTCGGGTCTTGAAAAAGTTTTGCTTCACGAAGAATAAACTGATTGTCACCCTTAAACGGAAGTTCGCCGGTTAACAAATAATATAATGTGGTTCCAACCGCGTAAATATCGATCTGGTCATAATTTGTTTTTTCGGTTGGCGTAAACTGTTCCGGCGCCATATAGGATGGTGTCCCAACAGCCGCCCCGGCAACTGTTAAATCCGGGTCCGACTCGGCTTTGGCAATTCCAAAATCTATTATTTTTGTCTGGCTGGAATCGTCGATCATGATATTACTTGGTTTAATATCACGATGCGCGATTTTTTTCTTATGCGCAAATTCAAGAGTCGCCAAAACATCGTCTGTGATTTTAAGCGCTTCATAAAGTTCAAGTTTCCCGCGGCCTTTGACTATCTCATCGAGTGTTGTTCCCTCGATATATTCCATCGCGATAACGATCTCAGCACCATGATTGAAAAAATGTTTTATCTGGCAGATATTAGCGTGACCATCGAGAAGAGCCAGCTTATCTGCTTCCTGCCGAAACCGCTCGACCAGCCTGGGGTCGGATAATACCTTTAAAACGACTTTGAGATTCGGCACATCCTGATGCACCCCAAGAAAGACCTGGGCCATTCCCCCGGCACCGACTTTCTTGAGTATCTTATAATCACCTATCTGTTCATTCATCCCGTGAATATAGAGTGAATGTATTAAAGAGGCAATAAGAAAGTGCGGGAGATTTTTTTAAATTAATTTATCGAATATGATCATTATTAAAAACGATAGGGATCGTATCTGTTTTATTTTCCTGATTATTATTAACAAGAAAATCGAATTGAAGTCGCACTGTTTTTGCTAATCTGTCTGAAATCTTGATATTCTCACATAAATGCAAGCGTTCTATAATGTTTTGTTCATTTCTATGTTTTATAATAGTATCAACAATTGAGGAAATAGTCAAATTCTGTCCCAAACTATCATTATTAATAT
>JAAERC010001037.1 GCA_024230695.1 Candidatus Zixiibacteriota bacterium | reverse complement strand
ATGGGGAGAGGAAAAACCAATTCCCGAAAAAAATACATCTTTTGGTGTTCTGTAACCGAGACATTTTCTTGGTCTATTGTTTAAACGATTCATAATCTTATTAATATCATCATTTTCTATTGGTACTATTTCAGTGCCTTTGGGCACGTATTGTCGTATAAGACCATTGGTATTCTCGTTTAATCCTCTTTCCCATGAACTATACGGATGTGCAAAATAAAAAGTGGTACCTAGGTTCATTGTGAGTTGTTCATGACATGCAAATTCTTTTCCATTATCACCTGTTATAGTAATTACATATTCCTTAAAAGGAGCAAGGAGATTTGAGGTCGCAGTGCCGACCTGTGCTGAATCACGCCGGTTAACAGACGCTATTAAAGTATATCGTGATTTACGTTCCACAATAGTTACAAGTGCACCCTTATGCCGCTTGCCAACGATTGTATCTATTTCCCAATCACCAATACGATGCCTGGTATCAACAATCGCAGGTCGCTCATCAATACTAATACGGTTCTTAAGGTGACCTCGATAGTTATAACCTGAACCATATCGTTTACGACGTTTTTTTCGAGATTGTCGGAGGTGGCTGTGAAGGGTGCCTCCGTCAGCCTTATCTGACCAAATTAAACGATATATGGTTTCTGGACTGATCTTGATCGCAAACTCTAAACGAAGATAATTAGATACCTGTTCTGGACTCCAGTCCACACGTAAATATGACTCCACGAGCTCTATTGTTGACTTGGATATTCGTAAATTACGATGTGAATTGTGACGACGAAATAGGGATAAGTTATGAGCTTGTTTATAACGATATCCACGTTTACCTGTGTTACGTTTCAACTCACGATAAACAGTTGATGGAAATCTATCAATATGCTGACTAATCTTTTGAATACTAAATCCTTGTTTACGGAGCTGGTAAATCATGTATCTTTCTTCTTGGGCCAAATGCTGATATTGTTTCATTAAACTACTCCAGTTAGTGGTTTGGTAAAAGCAGAACCAATATCGTATTTGGTCCTACCTTTATACTAACTGTTGCAGTTACAAATTGAATTCACCAAATAGTTTAAATGGGGATCTTTAAAAAATAAAATCAGAAATTACCTCACATTTCAGAAGAAAACTCCCATTCAAAATTATATTGTTTATATTATACCAGAGTTTACTTCCCTCCATTAACAGTGAGTTTTTACATGAAGCAAATTAAAATTCTATCTTTTGTAGTTTTATTTTTCTTTGTAGCATGCGACAATGTCGGCATACCTTGT
>JAAERC010001036.1 GCA_024230695.1 Candidatus Zixiibacteriota bacterium | reverse complement strand
GTTTCGATCTCGCGAGCCATCCGCCGATTCATCAAGGCCATCTGGAATTCATATTCAAAATCCGACACCGCCCGCAACCCTCTGATAATAGAACAGGCACCCATCTTTCTGGCCAAGTTGGCCAGCAGGCAGTCAAATTTAATAACCTCGACTTTTTTTAGATGCTCGGTACTTTTCTTGACGAGTTTAAATCGTTCGGCATGTCCAAACATCGGTGATTTTCCGGCATTTTTGGCAACAGCCACAACCAAACCATCAAAAAGCCCGCAGGTCCTTGTGATAAGTGACATATGACCATTAGTAATCGGATCAAATGTCCCCGGATAAATGGCGATCCTTTTTTTCTTCCTACTGCTCTTCTTAGTTTTTGTCTTTGCTAACGGCATAAAATGTTACTTCGGTCTGTCCGAATTTCCTTCTCTTCAATAGTTTAAACCGGCTATCAGTAACTTCCACCCCAAATTTATGTTCAATAATAAGGAATCCGTCTGACCTTAGCAAGTCATATTGGGCAACAACTTCGGCAACATCATCGGGGCTGTATTTATCATACGGCGGATCGGCAAAAACCAGATCAAATTTTATTCCTTCTTCCTTTAATAAACTGCAGGCGGTTTTGAAATCAGATTTTATTAATCGTGATGATAACTCAAGCGATTTCAGATTAGCCTTTATAGCATCTGCCTGATGAAACCCCTTTTCAATAAAAACAGTCGAGGACGCTCCCCGGGAGATCGCCTCAATACCAAGCGCACCGGAACCGGCAAAAATATCAAGAACTTCCTTATCCTCAATATCATTCATCAAAATATTAAAAATGGACTGACGAACCTTGTCGGTAGTTGGCCTTGAGACCATTCCGCTTGCCGCCTTTAGTGATCGTCCCCCGTATATACCGCCGGTAACCCTCATCAGTCGCTAACCGTCAGCCCCAAACTTATCAGAAAATGTCCTGCCCGATCAACTACATCCGGCGTAAATAGAGCCGTCTTAATGGTTGGCGAGATCGTCCGAAGCTGTAATTTTTCCTCAAAAATCTCATTGGTTTTTTTCCCCGCGAGAGTTCCCGTTACAACGATAAGAGAAAGCGGCGTCGTATATCCAGCCTTAAACAGATTGGCCTTTTGGAACTGAATTGTTGTCCTGATATCAGAAAGAAAAGATTCTGAAATAGTATCATTGTTTGTATTATCGGTATCACTATTAATAACCGAACCGATAAAAATCGGTTGATCTTTATTAAGAAAACAATATGATGCCGACAATGACGAAAGGTCAAGCAGACAAATTAATTCGCCTCCCTCGCGCCAGCAATATTTTTGATAACCATCGGCCAAAGCCAACGCCCGAAGTTTGTATCCGGATGGCTTCATTAATTTATCTTCAAAAAACTTCTTCTTCTGATCAACAAGATCTCGGTGACAACCATAGACCAGATACTCCGTACCGCCGTTGACCGAATTGGTTTTAATATACAGATCCTCATTTTTATCGATCAAAGTTGACATAAACTCAAATTCAGCCAGTTCTTTTTTATCAATATTTTTATCAGATGGTACTTTAACTTTTTTGATTATCGCTTTATCCTCGGGAATTGAGAACTGGAGCTCTCCAGAGTTATTGATCATATCCGGATTTAACTCATCTAATCCATGTTGACCCAGACTATCTATTACAATCCGCCCCCCTGAATTATTACAGCCGGCTAATTGTAATTCCATATTATTTATATCAATACCATATTTCATTTTATCTATCTCTACCAAGTTTTAACCTGAAGATACGGTTTAATTTTTTCGTATTTTGTGAAACCGATCCCATGTACTGCCATAATATTTTCCGGTTTTTCAAAGCGTCCGATCGTATCGCGATAGGCAACTATTCGGGAAGCCAGGACCGGTCCGATTCCGGGAATCAATTCCAGCGAATCTGCCGGAGAAAGATTAATATCTACGCTAAAAACAGGTCGATAGCTTTGATCGCCGTCTCCAATTTGTACCGAAAATTTGAATTCATCTTTTTTTACAGTTGCATAACTTCTCACAAATTCCAAAACAGATCCGACCAATAACAATCCAACCAGACCAAGTAACAGTTTTATCTGTAAAGAAGAGAAATTAAAGAAACGGTTCATTTATGCTCCAATAAATATTAATACAACGATACAAATATAAATAACTGAATAAAAAAATCAATTCACTTTATCAAAGAAGTTGGCTTATTTGACGCTATTCTTACTATTTCTTAATTACCAATATGATCCCGCTCAAAATAAGAACCGATCCAAAAGCGGTGTAAGCCGAAAATGTTTCTGATAATAATAAATAACCTAAACCAATAGCAATAACAGGGGTAATAAAAGCTATTAGTGCCAATGAAATGACTTTCATCTTTTTTAACAGCCAATAATACCCCGTAAAGGCCACCACCGATCCGAATATAGCCAAATATAATAACGCTCCAATCGATCTGAAGGTAATCTTAAATGCAGAAATCGGCTCAAACAATAACGCCGCCATTATTGTTACCAGCGCCCCGGCTAATATTTGATGACACAGCATCATCGTGGCGTCTTTGTCATTGTAATAAACCCGAATAACCATTGTCCCCATCGCTGAAACAGCCGAGGCTAAAACAATCAAAACCGCTCCAAGAAATACAAACTCAGAAATAATAAGTGAATCATAAAAAACCACAATAATACCAATAAATCCAACCACCAATCCTAACCAGGAATAAATATTAGGTTTTTCGGTTTTGAGCATAAAAAATGAGAAGCCGGCTATAAAAAATGGAAAACTGGCAAACAGAACCGCCGTCAGGGCGGAACTGATATATTGCTCGGCATGGTAAACCATCATATATGGAAAAGCATAGATTATCAACCCGGGAAGTGCTATTCGGAATATCTCTTTAGATGATTTTGGATAACTTATCTTTCGAAACCAGTTGATCAGTATCAAAATCAGTCCGGCAATCAAAAATCTTATTCCCGCCGACCAAAGTGGTGGAGCATCATCAAGACCAATTTTTATTGCCAGCCAGGTGGAACCCCAAATCAGGCAAAGAATTATATAGGTGAGTTTAATCATTATTTTGATTAATAAACAATATTAAAGCATAAAGTCAATAGAATACTATTCGATAAGTATTATAAAGGACTTGACAATACTTTAGCGCAGTATTATATGTAATAAATGACTATGGAGGATAATATGAATAAATCAGAAATACCGGCAACGCTCAAGTTTTATTCCACTCAGGATATAGCTGAGATGCTTAAGATGAATATTCAGGTTATTGCTCGGAAATTGGCGTGTGGTGAAATTGTAGGATATAAAATTGGCAAGGATTGGCGAGTATCTGAAGCCGATCTATTATCCTGGATCAATAAACATTCCAATCAAAGGCAAATCAGAAATCAATCAGCGAAAGTAATTGATAATTTTACCAAGGACGGCCGTGTTACCGCTATGCCGGCTCAACGAAAAAAAAGACGTTATATTATTGAGCTGATATTAAAAGAGTTTAAAACAGGTCAGGTATATACCGAAACAGAAGTCAATGAAATCATACAAAAATATTACGATGATTATTGTTTGGTGCGACGGGAATTTATTATTGAAAATATGATGACCCGCACCAATGGTAAATACCGCCGCAATAGTAGCTATAAAATTACTGGATAAACCAGCAATTATTTATGGTTCAACCGGAAGATTCTGGGCCGGGGCACCGTTTAAAATCTCCTGGACCAACGGATCGGCCAAATTTCTTTTATAGTTGGCAAACATCCTTGTGGCCCGAACAATATCGGTCATTCTTTTAACATCAAATAAATACTGGATAAGTTTTCTATAGGCATATCCGCTACTGGGGTTTATCTCAAATCCCCGCCAGAGAAGTTCCAGCGCCTCATCGGTTTTTCCTAAATTATGTTTGGCCAGACCAAGATCCTGAATATAAAACTGATTATTCGGGTTAGTCTCATAGAGTTCGGTCATAGTTGTTTCCATTTGAAGCAAAAGATCCTGTGCTTTGGCGCTGTCTCCCTGCTGACGATATAAGTCAGACAGAAGCGGATAGCACTGGAAAAACTCGGGATACTTTTCAATTGTAAATTCCAATACTTCGGCGGCATCATCAATTCGATCCTGACGCATAAATTCCTGATAAATCCTGACAGCATTAAACCCAAGAGTCAACATAACGCCGGTGGCATTACCATCC
>JAAERC010001035.1 GCA_024230695.1 Candidatus Zixiibacteriota bacterium | reverse complement strand
TTATCACAAAAAGCACTTTCGATTCTTGGAAAAGGCAATCGATATCGACAAATCGAGCTATGGCCGTTTACCGTAAGAATAATTGAGCTGTATTTAAAAAATTATCGACCGAACCCAAAACCGCTATACAGCAAAAATCTTTTTATTAATCAGCGGAAGGAAGCTTTCACAAGGCACGGTATTAATCGTCTTTGCAAAAAATATCTATTGAAGGCGTTGGGGGCCCAACGTCTCAAAAGGCTAAGTCCGGCGCATAGCTTCAGGCACACTTGCGCTGTAAATATGCTATCTTCAGGGCATTCAGTTGATGAAATTAAAAATCACCTTGGTCATGAAAAGCTTAGTTCGACGATGATATATCTGAAACTGAATTTATCTCAAAAACGTGAAGTTCAAAAAACGTTTATAAAATTCACGAAGTCACTTTTGAAGGATGATCCTAAAATCAATGAAATGCTGGATTGGGAAAACAAAGACAAAACGAAAGAGTGGCTTGACAGCCTTTAGAGTTGCCTGGAACTTAAATGAGGTAGATGGAATTTGGAAAGGGAGCCGTAATTCTTGAAATTTAATGGGGAAATCAGATTATGTAAGATGCAATAGAAAGAGGCGGCTCCTTTTTCTCCTATTTTTTAACAACATTTAAACGTATATAGGGTGAGTGTTTGTTGTTGATTGCCCATGGTTGAGTGAACATGAACCTCGATAATTATGCTGACAGCGTCTCTGAACAGGAATGCGAAATCATGAGTAACACACTGATATTTAAGGTCATTTTCAAAACTCGATACATATTCATAATATTCTTAGTAATATCGGCAAGATAGACAGACTCGCAACATAAGGGACAGGTAAATACCTCCATGCTGACGGGAATATCGGGGGAGGACGCACCGGATCGGCCCATCCGGATCTAATGGGCGTCCTCGCGGCCATCGATCCC
>JAAERC010001034.1 GCA_024230695.1 Candidatus Zixiibacteriota bacterium | reverse complement strand
TATACCGGAATTGTGTCAATTGTTGAATGTATGATTGAGTAGTCATACTCCATTTTTGGCACAATTCCTCTCATTTGTCAAAAGTCCAATTACCTGACCTAGTGATAAACAAATTTAGAATAATAACATGGGACATCTTAAGAAGAAATATAAATTTTTGTAATAACCCCAAACGTAATAGATTCGCTTTTATTAGTTTAGTGATAGATGCATCTTTTCGAGGATTCGCTACTACCAAAATGCCATCTGGACGTAAAATTCGGTATAATTCTCTTAATGTAAATTCAGGATTGGTAAGAGCATATAAAACGTGAATCATTGCAATACGGTCAAACGAATTATTGTCATAATCTAGTTTTTGATTGAGATTCACTTGCCTAAACAACACTTTGTTTGGAATTTTCTTTTTAGCAATAGAAAGCATTTGTATTGAGGAGTCAACTGCTTCGGTTGTCAGGTTATAGTGCCGGGAAAGTATCTCTAATTCGAGATTTCCAGTTCCACATCCTGCGTTTAACAAGGTATTAGCAGACTCCAAAGATAAATGTTCGATTACTTGATTGACTAATTCTCTGTAAAGAGGGGATTGCAATAGTGTGTCATAAATTATTGCATACACATCCCAAAATAAGGAAGTAATTTTCATAGCATGTTTGATTTAATTCTTATAGACAATGATAAAATAATGCCAAATGAAGAACTCAACTGGCTAACAAATATTTAATTTACAACCCACCCAATATTCCAATTCTGACAAGAATTTCGGGTAGTGGTTACACATTAACTGATAGGACACCATTCAGTATTGCTCGTCATAACGGATTTTGTGTTTTGAAAGATTGGCCTTGCAAAGAGGAGGCAATGAGCAGATTGTGAAGCCAATTGTGATGATAACGAAAGCCATTTAAGCCTTCAAAGGGGGAATTTCGTTTGCCATCATACTTTGCTTGGGTCTGGCGTCCATAAGGGTGAAAATTCCAAATCAAGGCCATAGCTCGAACATATAATCGGGCTGAGTCTTTATGGCCGTGCAAATATTGCATTGCATACAGGATACGGTCCTGATAGTTCATCAAGCGGTCCAAGGCATTACTGGTCCGATAAGCAGCGGGAAAATCAAAAGCAATCTTAAAATGAGGGGCTTTGTGACACAAGGCTAACACTTTGTCCTGAACAGGGCCAGTCAGATGTTGTGGTCTCCATTCACGCAAACGGCGAATACGTTGGGAAAAGTGTGCTTTGGTTGGGGAGTGGTAAGCATGCCACACTTTCTGACCAATCGTTTTCAACAGGTGGGGACAACTACGACACCGTTCTTTAATATTCAAAAAGGCGTGCAAGAAACACAAAATGAGGGTAATTTTTGGAAACAAGGCTTGCCAGGCACTTTTGGTTGCTGACCAACCATCAGTATTGACGGTTTGAGGGCTATAGCTTGGGTCTAATTGCTGACTTTCTGTTTTGAAGGTTTGATATCCTTCTGTCAGGGCCTTTGTGCCTACATTTTCAGCAATGTCAACTCCCAAAATGCACTCTTGAGCCACGGTAGTCGGGATATAGACCTTTTTGCCTTGCAGCCGAGAATGCTTTTCGTCGGCCACAACATCCTTTGGTAACTTGTCGGCTGCTTTAACCGTGCTTCCAACAATGGAATTGCGGCCAGCAGAAACATAGGCGCGATACCAAAACATAGCATCGTGACCAAAACCATAAGCCAAGGCTTCAAAGGGCACACCCCACCGTTTGAAATAGAGACCTTTTTCAACTTCGTCCGTCCGAGCAATCATATAGGGCATCAGAAACGAGGGCCGAATTTGATAAGCTTCATCATTTTCAACCAGTTTGATGCGCCGGGTCTTGATTTCTTGTTTCTTGGAGTAGACAAAACCGTGCAGAACATAACCCCCTTTGAAAACTTCAGGATAGAGTTCAGGATGCTGGCTATAAGTATAATCAAGATATTCTCGGATTTTGACTTTGTTGGTCATACAGTCCTGATAATGTTCTTCATTGGGAAAAGCTATACAAATCGTTTTGTGCTTGCCGGGGACAAATGACATTATTTTGCCTCGCTGAATAAGATTGTCGTGTCCCCGTTACCTTATTTCTATTGCCTATTTAACGCAAAATTCATAAACACAAAATCCGTTATGACTAGGAATGTGGATATAATGCAGGTACGAAAATTGGAAAATGATTATAAAAATCTTCAAATAATTTATCATGATGATCTCGTAGACGGAGTTAGAAGCCAGTTAACCGAAATGGTATCAACCGGTGTACCCAGTAAAACGGGCTAACAAGCGCATTAAGCCGACTTGCTAACGCCGCGTTTTTTAACCTTGTTTTGCCAGCCAAGTTATCGTACAATGAAGCTAACCT
>JAAERC010001033.1 GCA_024230695.1 Candidatus Zixiibacteriota bacterium | reverse complement strand
TTTGTGAAGGGATAAGGAAATCCCAATCATTTTCAAGGAGGAAATGATAGATGTCACTACGTATTAATAACAATATTGCAGCGATCAATGCTCACAGGAACTTGGTCAACACAACTAATAATCTTACCAAATCGATGGAAAAACTTTCCTCCGGTTATAAGATTAACCAGGCAGCTGATAACCCGGCTGGCTTAGTTATTTCAGAACAGTTCCGTGCCCAGATTGCCGGTCTTAACCGAGCCATCAGTAACTCGGAAGGATCAATCAACATGATTCAGACCGCTGAGGGTGCCCTCAACGAGCTGAACAACATGCTTATTTCCATGAGAGAATTAGCCATTCACGCGGCTAACGAAGGTTTCAACGATACAGCGCAGTTGGAAGCTGATCAGGCGGAAATTGACAACGCCATTCAGACTATTGACCGAATTGCCGCAAATACGCAGTTTGGAACAAAAAAGTTGATTGACGGCTCTAAATCAAATACTGCTTCGATTACAACTACTAACAGCACTGGTATTTCTGTCAAGGAAAGTAATCTTACAACTGGTAATCACTATGTCACCACTACTAAGACTGCCAACTCATCGGCAACTCTTGATACATCAGGATATGGTATTGCCATGAACACAGCTGTTGAACCGTCAAATCTGACTGAAGGCATTCATAATATTGATGTTCTTCAGGCATCTGCCGGTGCAACAAAAACATCTGCCGCTTTTGATATGACTGATGCTTATGGTAACGGTATTACATTTGCCGCCGCCGCAACCTCTGGTCAGGTTACATCAGCCGCCGTTTTGGCCGCCGCCGCATCATCAGGTTTTGCTGGTGATTACACTATGAGTCTGAGATATGCCGAATTTGGTGGAAATTCCAGTGACCTGCAGTCTATTACTGTCAGTGTCGCTTCTGATGCTACTCGTGCCGGCATTGTGAGTTCTATCAATACAGCCATCAATAACAACACTGTTTTGGCTAATAAGGTTGAAGCTACTCTTAGTGGTACTAACGAATTGATTCTAAAAACAACTGCTTCTGGTTCGGAATACTCGATTGATCTTAATTCGCAGACAACAACTGCGGCTTCCGGTGCCTTTAAGTTTGCGGCCGCTGATGCTCGTGGTCAGTCAACTAATGATTTAGGAATCACAGTTGTTGATGAAACAGATCCATTAGGACACACAGAATCTGTTCAGTTAACTGTCGCAACAGAATACACTGATCTTGCCACGATGATAACCATGCTCAACACCCAGTTGGCTCTCGCAACTGGTGGTGGTGGTCTTGGTACTGTCGATGCTGGCGGTGCCGGTGTTGCCAACGTTCAGGCATCAATGGTCGGAACCGATCAGATCAAATTTACTCTATCTGATCATGGTTCAGATTATAGTGTTCTGTTTGGTCAGAACGGTGGAGCAGATATAGGTCAGGCTCACAATGCTCTTGGAATCAGTTATGATGCCAGTGCTATTGCTGGAACTGATGCCTTAATCAGTTTTGATGGTTATGTAAACACAATAACTAAAGTCGATTATGACGCCAATGTAACAGATAACACCAATGTCGTCATTGCCAATGCCGCTACAGGTACAACCGGACGCGGAACTGTTGGTATTTCATTAACTGCTGGTGAAACCGGTGGTGTTGATCTTGGTAATATGTTACTTGATGTTACCGCGGCTCGCTTCCAGGTCAGACTTGATGGTAGTAATGCCACAGCCGTAACGGGTGGTGTCAATACTATTATCTGGAATAATGATCGTTCAGAATCGGTTAATCTAAGTGTTGATCTAACATCAAACGGTGGAACAGAGACTATTAGCAACACTGACCAGTCATTGGTCTTCCAGATCGGTGCTAACGTTGGTCAGACTGCTAAGATCTCTATGCAGAGTATGTCTTCATCCATGCTGGCTAAGAACATAGCCGGAAACATGTGGTCATCATTATCTGAGATCGATGTAACTACCGTTGCTGGAGCTCAGGATGCACAGACCGTGATCGATGAAGCGATCAATGAAGTATCAACCTCTCGTGGAACTCTTGGTAGTTTCCAGAAAAACACTCTGGAATCCAACTTGAGAAACCTGAGAATCGCTTCCCAGAACCTGCAATCTGCAGAATCTAACATTCGCGATACAGATATGGCTTCCGAGATGTCAAATTTCGTGAAGAACCAGATCCTGATGCAGGCCGGCACCTCGATGTTGGCGCAGGGTAACCAGTTGCCGCAGATCGTTCTGTCGCTCTTTGGTTAATACCTGTTTTCTATATACTTGGGGATCCAATCTGGGTCCCCATTTTTTTGCTTTATATTTAGTTTTGTCATATTTTAACCAGAATAATCAAAAAAATTATTAGAGTTCTCCGCTGAATTAATCTCTCCAAACGCCGATAAGATAAACAGGCGTAAACGTATAGAGAATTTGAGGTTCGAGGAATTATTTCTTTCGAAATCTGTAATAAAATTAAACAGAGATCGGGAAAATGATTGTCGGCAAAATATAGGAGAAAAAATGCCAGGCGCACAATCAATACAAGGGATTTCTTCAGGTCTTGATATCGAATCGATCGTGAATTCGGTGATGGATTATGAGCGACGTCCCATAACCATAATTGAGCAGGAAAAACTTCTCAAGACTCAACAGCTTTCAGCCTACAAGGCAGTTCTTGCAAAATTCCTTTCGGTTAAATCAAGTGCTTCTTTATTAAAACGCGAAAGCTATTTTAATAAAACGCAGATCAATGTGTCTGATGATACAATACTATCTGCTAGTGCCGGAAGTAATATTTCATCTGGAACATACAGCCTGCAAGTATTGGAACTTGCCCATAATCATCAAATAGCAAGTCAGGGTTTTGATGATGCTACAACATCGACTTTTGGTACCGGTGAGATTAAGATAGCTCTTGGTGATGATAGCTTAACTACAATTGAAATTGCATCAGGAAACAACACCTTAATTGGCATTAAGGATGCCATTAATAGTGCAAATGTTGATGTTTCGGCTTCTATTATCAATGATGGTTCATCGTCAAATCCATATCGCCTGTTGATCACGGCTGATGAAACCGGAGCTGTTAATGATATAAATTATGAGATCGATCTGACTGGTGGCGATACATTAGAGCTTGGTTCCGGATCGTTTGATAATCCAGAAATCGTTTCATTTTCAACTGGGGCCACATCAACGGTGTCACTCGGCGGGACAGCCTCATTCAGTGGGGATGAGAACAAAATTTACACCTTTACTGTTGCCGGTTCAGGAACACAAACTGTTGGAACCGATGTTATAACTCTTAACTGGTCAGACGGCACAAATAGCGATTCTATTGTAATTAATCAAGCTGACACCGAGTATGAAGTACTTATAAGCGGTTCGGCCTATGATGGTTTGAAATTATCTTTTGCCGCTGGTGACCTTGTGGCCGGTGATACATTCCAGGTCTCATCTTTTGCACCATTACTCCAGGAAGCAACCGATGCCCGAGTTTCGGTAGGCGGAGGAGGGTCAGGATCAGGTTCGCCGATCATTGTGACGTCCGACTCAAATTCACTCGATGATGTTATCCCAGGGCTGGATATTGATTTAAAAAATATTACTGCCTCCGGAGAATATGTTACTATTCAAACCGGAATGGATACAAAGGCGATAAAGACTCAAATCGATGCATTTATTACAAGTTACAATGGTGTTATGGAATTCATTGATGGCCAATTCACATATAATGAAGACACAACCGAATCGGGTGTGCTTTTTGCCGATTATCCGCTCCAGATAATGCAGTCGAGTTTTAGGTTTGCGTCAACATCGATTGTAAGTGGATTACCAAATGGGATCAACAGTCTTTCGGCCATAGGTATAAGATCTGATGCCGGCGGCCAATTAAAGATAAGCGATTCGGCCAAACTATCTGATGCCATTGTAAATGATCTCGATGGCGTTATAAAGCTATTTACAAATTCAGGTGAATCAACTAGCTCATTTATTGAATTTTTATCGGCTACTGATGAAACCGTAGCAGGTTCAAATTACACCGTTAATATATCTCAAGCGGCCACTAAAGGATATTTTCAAGGAAGCAGTATTGCCGATCCGGCCGATACAACATTGACCCTTGATTCAACTAACAACAGGATCAAACTCAATATTGACGGTTTATTATCAAATGAAATAATGTTGACGGAACGAGATTACACAACCGGTGATGATCTGGCAAATGAATTACAAACACGAATTGATGCCGATGAAAAAATTGCAGGCAAAGGCTTGACGGTTGAGTGGGTCGATGAGGGCACAACTGGTTATCTGAAAATCACAAGCGGTACTTATGGGTCAGGCGCTGATATCGGTATCTATGCCTCTCAGATGCTTTCGGCTTATTCGGCTATAGGCATGTCAGCCGGTGATTTCACAGAAGGCAAAGATGTTGAAGGAACGATCAATGGTGAGTCGGCTACTGGTAAAGGTCAGAATCTTACTGGCGATGAGGGCAATGTAAATACCGACGGCCTGAAATTGAGAGTTACTTATACAGATGCCGATTCACTTTCAGGAACCGAAGGTACAATCGGAATAGTAAAAGGTCTGGCTTCAAAAATAGATGAGGCCCTGGAGAATATCACAAAAAGTATTGATGGTTCAATTGCTCGTCGAACATCGGCTCTGGAAAGTCAAATTCAATATATGGATGAACGTATTCTGGAATTTGATGCCCGTCTGGCTTCCAGAAAAGAAGATCTCTATAGTGAATTCCTGGCAATGGAAAGTGCCTTATCGCAATACGAAGCCGAAGGACAATACTTGTCATCACAATTAGAAAACTTATCCAGCAATTTCAACAGTATATATAATAAATAGGAATCAGTATAATGAATGAAAAGCTTCAGCAATATCGTAAATCAGAAACCGAAAAAAAGACGGTGACGGAACTAATTATTATGGTTTATGACGGTGCTATTGATAATCTTAAAAAAGCCTCTGAGTTTTATAACAATGATAAAATGCAGGATGGTTATGAGGCAATGGAAAAGGCCAAACGGTTTGTTGTTCATCTTTACACCACCCTTGATGAGGAAAAAGGCGGAGAAGTCGCCGAAAATCTATCAAAAATGTATGCTTACATTATTGAGCGGATGAATTTTATTCAGGCTACAAAAGATATAGAAACAATCGACGAATCAATCAGCCTACTGTCAAATATCAAAGAGGGATGGGTCGGGCTGGCCGAACAGGAAAAAAAGGGGCAATTAAAAAACAATAACAATCTAGGTGCTGCTATCCCCAAAAAGGGCCTGTCATTTTCAGCGTGAAAGGTATAAATAATGGAGTTTAATCAGATTACGCAATTAGAACGAGAGCTAGTATTTATTCTCAAAGAAGAATACTCCTTTTATCAATCACTATATATTCTGATTGATAAGCAAAAGGATATGGTTAAATTCGAGAAAGACGAAAAACTTCTGGATCTCTTTACTGAAATAGATAGATGTCACAAACGAATCCAGGATTCGGAAACAAAGATAACTGATTTAAAAGAAAAAAATGCAAAGACATTTCGGATAGCATCATCGGCGCCTGAAGTAAGAAAACTTGTAAATAGTATCACTACGCTGGTTAAAAAGAATATTGGATTGGTACATGAAAATGAAAGTTACCTGAAGAATCGTCATGACCGCCTTAAATCAGAACTAAGTGAGCTGAAGAGTAGTCATAAGATATTACAGTATATTCGTGAAGCACCGCCAACTCCGATGTTTATTGACGGGAAGAACTGAATGCTATAGAAGTTGAAAAAATCAGTAAAATGCCGATATATATGTGGAGGAGATAGTTGTGAAGATAGGACCTGCCAACAATAGCACTCCGCTGATAAAAGAGAAGCAGGAGGCAACAAACAAGGCGAATCAGGGAGTTCAAAAAGAAAACACGAGGGAGGATCAGCTTAGTATTTCGAATCAGGCCAAAGAACTACAGACTAAATATAAAACATCAATTAAAGTCACGGCTGAGAACGAAAATAACTCAAAGAATAAGCTGAATCTAATAAAATTAAAAATTAAAGAAGGTTATTACGATAATCCGCAAACAAAAATAATGATCGCCGAAAAAATATCAGACAATAAAGAGATTTTGCGGGAATATTATAAAAATATATTCTAATATATGATACAAGGGTATTAATAAAGCAATGACTACATCAACAACAGCCGGCCCGGAAAACAGGGTCAAACAGATTATAGGCAATATTAGAAATTTGCCTACGCCGCCAATCGTTTTTGAACAGATACAAAAGGTTCTTAACGAACCAGAAACCTCTGTTGGCGATGTTGGCAAGATTCTATCTGAAGATCCGGCGATGTCTGTGAAAGTCCTAAAGTTGACCAACTCGGCCTTTTATGGCTTACAACGAGAGGTTGACTCGGTCAAGCATGCGGTTATGATCATTGGTTTGGAAGCCGTAAAAAATCTGGTTTTATCGGCTTCGGTTCTGAATATGTTTAAGGCAGATCAGGACAATAAGGATTATCATGA
>JAAERC010001032.1 GCA_024230695.1 Candidatus Zixiibacteriota bacterium | reverse complement strand
TTTTCAAAACAGAATGCCAAATCTGGCGAACAATCTTCAGAAGGCAATTCAATCAAAGGAGCAGTCTCAGAGAAATGAAGTTGATATTATTGATAACTATGGAAAATCTATTCCGTTGGGAATTTCGACATCGTTATTGATTGGTGAAGATGAAAATGTTCGTGGAGTTATCGCCATCTTTCAAGATTTGACCGAAACAAAAATAATGGAAGAAAAAATTAGGGTGTCTGATAAATTAACGGCCGTTGGTGAACTTTCGGCAGCGATCGCGCATGAAATAAGAAATCCGCTTGCCGCAATTTCAGGGTCAGTGGAAGTTCTTAAATCAGCAATAGAATTTTCGGGTCAAAACAAACGTCTCATGGATCTTATTATCAGGGAATCAACACGACTTAATAATATACTATCTGATTTTCTTCTCTATGCCAGAGCCAATCGAACAGTCTTTAATAAAATAGAATTGTGTCATCTGATTAGTGATGTCTTTGAGATTGTTAGACTTCAACCGGCTTATAATTCAAAAATAGACCTGCAACTTAAATCATCCGAATCGTTTGTATATGTTTTTAGTGATGAGGATCACTTAAAGCAGGTGTTGATCAATCTGGTTATAAACTCTTATCAGGCAATAGGTAATAATCCAGGCGAAATTTATGTAGACATAGAAAAAGATGAGTCTGGAAAAGCTATTTTGAAGGTTGTTGATAATGGACCGGGAATTGATTCCAAAATTCTCTCCAAAATATTTGATCCTTTTTATTCCACAAAAAAGGATGGAACCGGATTGGGATTAGCAATTGTTCAGAGATTGTGTAGCAATTTAAAAGTAGATTTTTCAACCAATACTGATATCAATAAAGGAACCTCATTTATTCTTAATTTTGATCAGATCCCCAATGGCCATTCGGCTGCTATCGCTGAAAGATCAGCCAGTTCGGTTTAATAAATCAATAATCGATAATATTTGACTTGATTTTCCCTTAATCTTGTATAAGTTTAAAGAAATCTAAATGTTAGTATAAACTATAAGGGATAGCGATCATGAGTAACCTGTTTAGAATTATTGTCTTTGTTGGATTATTACTTTCTTTTGTTGGATGTAAAAAATCAGATTTCATCGAATTAAATATTGAAGAGAATGATTTTATAATCGCCCAAATAGATTCCAGTACAAAAATAATGGCCTCTGATTTATATAATAGATTGGTTAAAAGCAAAGTTTTGATAGAAGGTGGATATCTTGATTCAACCACATATTTTGATACTCTCTTTGGGATCGTTATTGATTCTCTAGCTTCTATTGAGGCATCTAATGTTAGGGTTGAAGACGATTATAGACATTATCGTCGCTTTAGAAATGATTATCAGAAAATATATGTAGAATATCTTTTCAATAAGATGATATTGGATGAAATAAAGATCGATACACCCAAGGTCGCCGAATATTATCATGGCAACCTTGATATATTTAAACGACCCGAGCAATATCGGGTTTCTCATCTTATGGTGTCTTCTGCTGGCTTACGTTATGGTGAAGATTCAACGATCTATAAAGATTTCTCTGATGAACAACTTGATTCTATTGCACAGAATTTGATAGCAAAATACAAAGGTATGATTGATTCGACAACGACCTTTGGCAGTCTTGCTCTTCAATATTCGATGCATCGTGGTTCCGGCGATGTTATGGGTGACTTGGGATATTTTAAAAGGAAAACCTACGCTCCTGAATTTGAGGATGTTATTTGTACTATGAGCGTGGGTGACATAAGCAATCCTTTTGAAACCAGAGATGGCTGGCATTTGGCTCATCTTACCGATTTTATTGATTCGACTACATTACCAATGGATACTGTATATGATCAGGCTTACAATCAACTAAAAACAAATATTGCGCGTGAAAAGAGCGTTGCCTTTTTTGATTCAATAAATAACAACGCCGTGTTTGAATTTAATGATTCTGCCCTAAATATTCCTCCGTCCTTGGTCCCTGATACGGTTTGGGCCGTTATAATCAATAATAGAGATACTATCGATCACTTTGGATTGGCCGATTTTCTTTTTGATTATAAGAACAGCGTCCGGTTGGACTCACTTACCGCAGATGATGTAAAAATGGCCCTAAGAAGAAAAGCCGGGCAGATATTGATAATGCAGGCTGGAGACGATCTTGGATATCAAAATGATTCGGCAATAGCAATTCCAAGAAATGGACTCTATCATAATTACGCCAGACGAATAATAGGTTATAACAGCAGCGATCCTGGATTTGCGCCTGAAGAAAGCGATGTTGAAGCCTATTATAATGAGAACATTGATGAATTTATTATAAAGAAACCGGTTAATGTCCAGCATATTATTGTTGAAGATTCGATTTTTGGGGAGTTTTTGAGAGATCAGGCTATTTCTGGTGTGGATTTTCTTGATTTAGCC
>JAAERC010001031.1 GCA_024230695.1 Candidatus Zixiibacteriota bacterium | reverse complement strand
TTTCTTTTTTACTTTTGCATCACCGGTTGCATGACCGTGCATTTTAACTTCAACTTTATCCTCATCTTTAATACCTGCGTAATAATCACGCAAAATCTTCAAGACTTCAGGGCGACTGAATTCAGCCGGAACATCACCATTTTCGGAAAGAGCCTTACGCAGGGCAGTGCCGCTGAGGAAAAGTCTCTCTTCTTTTGAATGAGGGCATGTTTTCATTGAGGCCATACCGCCGCATGTGTAACACCAGAAAGTCCAATCGATTGGGAGCATTTTGCATTCAAGAGCGCCATCCCAAAGATCAAAGAAAATTTCCTGGGCGTCAAATGGGCCATAATAGTTGCCAACACCAGCGTGGTCGCGACCAATGATCATATGTGAGCAACCAAAGTTCTGACGGAAGACGGCGTGAAGCAGTCCTTCGCGAGGGCCCGCATAGCGCATATCGAGAGGATAACCACCGCATAAAACGCGGTTCTTGTCAAAATATTTTTCTACCAGAGTATCGATACAATTAACTCTGACATCTGCCGGTATATCACCAGGTTTCAGTTTTCCAACCAACTGGTGAATATAAAGACCGTCACTAACTTCAACGGCGATCTTTCCAAGATATTCATGTGAACGGTGCATCGGGTTACGAAGCTGTAACGCCGCTACTGTTTTCCAGCCTCTGTCTTCAAAAACTTTACGACTCTCAGCTGGACGCTGATAAACATCTTTGAATTCTTCGGGGAAATAGCTTTCCGAGAGAACTTTCACCGGACCAGCAAGGTTCCATTCTTTCTGAGCCATGACCATTTTAACACCGGGGTGTTCGGCTTCGGTCGTGGTGTAAACATGTTTGCATTCAAAGTCTTTGTCGATCTTGTAGCTCTCGGTAACTTTCATTGTACCCATGATTTCATTGGTTTCGCCGGAGATCAAACAGATTTCGGTTCCAGCATCAACTTTGTCATCATGAGAAAGGGTAACAGGAATCGGCCAGAAAATGCCATTTGCCATCTTCATATCCTGACAAACACCTTTCCAGTCAGCTTCACCCATAAAACCTTCAAGCGGTGTAAAACCACCAATACCCAACATAATAAGATCACCGGTCTCCCTGGTTGTCATGACAACTTTAGGAAGTGATTCGGCTTTTTTCATTTCCGCATCGCGTTCGGCACCTTCAAGAAGAAGTATCTTCAGGCTATCGCTACCGTGCGGGGAAATTAGTTTGGTCTTACTCATAAGAACTATCCTCAATTATTAGGCGGTTTAACCGCCAGTTTATGTGATATTTTTCACAATTATATCTTCTGCAAAACCTCTAAAATCTTTAGTCTACCTCGGAGAAGAAAGTAACTTTTTTCACAAGCGATGTCAAGTCGAAAAATGAATATTTTCTTGAAATATTTCATATAATTTCATTATTTTGTCATATAATAGCAATAATGACAACGAGTTGAATCGATTTGCCCATTTTTATTTATTTAAAATATATGACATATTCCTTATATTATATTATTTCGATTTTACCAATTTGTGATATAATCTCGAAAATATTATTAATTTTTAAAAATTAAGGAATTTAATATTTTTGGTATCAATATTATGGTATTCTTTACAAAAGCCCCAAACGATGTATTTCCCCTTTTTGCCAGCCCCTTTAATACACAATCCTTATTACTGTTATCTAAATATGTATCGGTTAAACATGGAGAAATGTAATATATATTATTCTGTATTTTGAGGATATTTGGATATCCTGTAACAAAAAATGTCTTGACTTGCAGTAGCAATAAAAATATTATGAATTTTTCAGTTTAGATGCTGATAATAACAACAAGACTATTATTTAATTAATAGGAGAAAAATATGGGCAGTATTCGTTTGGCCGAACCGGATCTTGATTTAATAAGAGATGTAAAAAAAGCCGGCGGAGACACAGTAAATAAATGCTATCAATGCGCAACATGTTCGGTAGTATGTAATCTATCTCCAACCGACAAACCATTTCCAAGAAAAGAGATGTTGTGGACCCAATGGGGCCAAAAAGATAAATTGATGACAGACCCGGATATTTGGTTGTGTCATCAGTGCAATGACTGTACGACACGTTGCCCAAGGGGTGCAAAACCAGGTGATGTACTCGCCGCTATCAGAACAAGTATTTATAAGAGTTTTGCATTCCCATCATTTATGGGCAATGCCTTGGCCAGTCCCGGAGCCTTGCCGATACTGCTACTTGTTCCGGTACTACTTCTATTGGGTTGTGTATTATTTTTTGCGCCGACCGATGCCGCGGGCGATTATATTTTTATGCAAAGCTCGCAAATTGATTTTGATTTCTTTTTACCGCATAGTTCAGTTGATGCATTATTTGTATTTGGCAATATTCTTATTTTTATATTCGCATCAGTTAGTTTCTTTCGTTTCTGGAAAGGATTAAAATCGAGCGGGGGAGAGACTAAACTTTCTTTCGTTGGAGCGCTAATAAAAGTTGCTATTGATATTTTGGGCCATTCAGCCTTCAATAAATGTGAAACAAACAAACCGCGAGCGTTGGGGCATAAGTTATTGATCTATGGTTTTATCGGTGCTATGATTACCACTGGTGCGGTATTCCTTTCGATATTTATTCCACATTATTTGGAGCTTTTGGGTCTCGATTTATTCAAACCGCTGTTTATTTTACCATTGGGAATTTTAAATCCATTCAAAATTCTTGGTGTTCTAAGTGGTATTGCCATTTTAATTGGTGGCTCCTTGTTGATTTTCAGACGTTGGACAA
>JAAERC010001030.1 GCA_024230695.1 Candidatus Zixiibacteriota bacterium | reverse complement strand
TATTGCCACCGATGATGAGATTGTTACAATTACGGTAAATCATATTAATCGTCCACCAACTGCAGATGCCGGATTTGATCAGATCGATGTCAGAGTTGGTACTTTGACAACTCTTGATGGATCCGGATCCAGCGACCCTGACCTTGATGTTCTTACTTATAGCTGGGTTCAGACTTTAGGGACATCGGTAACATTAAACACCGACACCGATATGATGCCGACCTTTACTCCAATAATTCCTGACATGTATGAATTTGAACTAACCGTATATGATGGTGAATATTATTCCACCGTTGCATCGGTTCAGGTAACGGTGATCAATGCGGCGATTCCTGAGGCAATTACAGATCTGAATATTGCGATAAACGCCGGAAGTATAGATTTGAGTTGGTCAGAAATTACATTGGATACTGATGGTCTTGTGACGCAAATGGACGGATACATCGTGTATCGTGGTACCTCGGCATACTTTACACCTCAATCATCCGATTCAATCGGTACTACTGATGCATTTACCTTTACGTTTAATGATAACGATCTGGATGGTGCCGATGTTGTTGGTGATATCTCCAGTCAATATTTCTACACCGTTGTGGCTTTTGATATTTATGGAAACAGATCAACGACTTCAAATCGGGTTGGTGAATTTGATTATGAAATAATAACCACTGCCACGACCGATTATAACTTGATTTGTATTCCTTTTGAAAATACAGGAATAACCAACGCCGATGAATTGATTGATGCTATCGGGCGTTCGGATGTTCTGACTGTTAATAATTACCAGCCGGCATCACAGAGTTTTGAGTCACGATTCGCGGCCGGATTTGGTGTAAATTTTGCGACCGCAATCGGCGGGATTTATCAGGTTAACGCGGCCAATCCGACAATTTTCTCGGTGGCTGGTCAGGTTCCTGCTCCCGGTTCGGTAAGCTATCCGCTTCAGACAACAAGCACGACCAGTTTCAGTTTCCTCTCAATTCCATTTGAAAGGGAACTTGACTTCCTGACAGCTCAGGATATGCTGGATAATCTGCCGGGCAGTTTCAATACTTTGAATAGGTATGATGCCAGCTCACAGAGTTATGAATCGCGCTTTGCGGCTGGATTTGGCGTAAACTTTACGGTTAAGGCAGGGATGCCTTATCAGGCAAATGTCGCGGCCAGCGATATTTTCCCTGGACCATAATATTGGAGTGATGCAGTGATGAAAAATAATTTTGAAAAAATGAAAAAAAATAGTCGTTTAAATATATCCGGAGGTGCCAAAGTGCACAGCAAGTTATTACATAGTAACATAAGCAGACTTATAGCCATACCAATAATATTACTTCTCTTGCACGTATCACCTGCCTTTGCGCAGGGGTCGATTTTTGGATCAATCACCAATTCCGACGCTACAGTTCCCTCTAACGGTGAAGTTACTTTTTATGGCTTTTTGGATGATACCGATGAGGAACTCAGAATTGAGACCTGTATTGGAGCCGGATATGATGCCGGCAATTGGTTTGATGATTTTCAGAATTATTTGACCGAGGCCCCCGGAAATCCTTATGATTATTACTTCTATAATACTACCAACCTGGAAAGCGCCGTGCTTTCAGATTTAATACCGAATAACTCTTTTCAACAGGAAAATATTGTTTTATCAATGGTTGCGGGTTGGCCAACTACTCCGGCGGGATTATCCGGTTCGGTTGTCTCTTCATCGTCAGTAGTTATTTCATGGAATTATAGTTCCGGTTTGACTTATCATATTTATCGTAGACTGGCAAGTTCGGGTGGTTCATTCTTCAGAATAGATGATCCAACTGGTTCGTTAAGTAATCATGGGGTGGCAGATAGCATTTTTGTTGATAACACTTCGGATGGTTTCAGCCAATATCATTATTTGGTTATTGCCGAAGACGGTCTTGGTAATCTGAGTCCGCATTCGAACGTATTAACGGTTGACGCCGCCGCTATTGGCAATCCGATTCTGATTTCTGTACTACCGAATTCCGGTAGTTTTGTTGGAGGAACTTTAGTTACTTTGAGCGGAACCGGATTTGATATGAATGGCGCCGATATTGATTTTGGTGGAAGTCTGATGACCTCTGTAACAGTTGTATCACCATATGAGATCACTGGTCTTACTCCTGCTGGGACCGTAGGTCCGGTTGATGTTGCCGTTACAAATTCTGCGGCATCGTTTTCATCCAATATTTTAACTGGCGGATTTACATATCTTGGTAACCAACCTCCAGTTCTTGACCCAATTGGTCCACAGGCCATAACCGAAGGTATAAATCTTAATTTTGCTGTTACAGCTTCAGATCCTGATGCAATGATTCCGGTTTTATCGGCAGTCAATTTACCGGGATCAGCTACTTTTGTTGATAATACCGATGGTACCGGAACTTTTGATTGGACACCTCTTTATACTGAGGCCGCCAGCTATCAGGTAATATTTATAGCGGGTGATGGTATTGTTGCCGACTCAGAGTTTGTTGATATTGATGTGACCGAAGCTGGTAACCAGACTCCGGTTCTTGATCCGGTGACGACCCCTCAGACAATAGCAGAAAATAATAATTTGAATTTTGGAATAACATCATCTGATCCTGATGGAACAATTCCAACATTATCGGCGACTGGAACTCCTACTAACGCCACATTCACGGATAATCTTGATGGAACAGGGACATTTGATTTCTCACCAGATTATGATCAGGTAGGCTCCTATCAAGTAATCTTTAAGGCTTTTGATGGATTGCTGGTAGATTCTGGGATAGTTACGATTAATGTAACAAATACCAATCGCGATCCAGTTTTGGCCGCCATTGGCCCGCAAGCTATTGATGAAGGTTTGCTTTTGAGTTTTACGGTTTCGGCGACAGATGCTGATGGCGCGATACCTGCTCTGACAACCTCAGTACTACCGGGAACAGCCTCATTTGTTGATAATGGTGATGGAACCGGATTATTCGAATGGACTCCGACCTTCACCGAGGCCGGACCATATCAGGTTACCTTTACGGCCGGCGATGGTGAAGGAAGTACAGCAGAGATTGTCGATATTACCGTTAATGAGACCGGCAACCAAATACCGATTCTTGACCCTATCGGACCGCTGACAGCCGTTGAAGGTGTTCAGCTAATAACGACTATCACCGGTTCGGATCCGGATGGAACAATCCCGGTTCTTCAGGCAGAAGATCTTCCAACAAATGCTGTCTTTGTGGATAATACAGATGGTACCGGAACCCTGACATTTGATCCCGATTATTCTCAGGCCGGATTATTTACTCTCCTGTTTATTGCTACCGATGGAGTTCTAAGTGACTCTGAATATGTTGATCTTGATGTCTCAGAAGTTGGCAACCAATCACCGATAATAAGTGATTCCCCTAATGCCATAATCAATGAGGGGGATTCATTAATAGTAGTAGTAACTTCCAGCGACCCCGATGGAGTAAATGTGATTCTGTCAGCATCAACGACGCTTGCACCATCGCTATTTACATTTGTTGACAGTGGTAATGGTGTTGGTGTCTTCAGTCTTGGTTCTACTTATTATACGGCCGGAATCGATACTGTTCTATTTTTCGCGACCGATTTTGGTAGCCCTCCATCCACATCGACTGATACAATGGTAATAACAATTAATGAGGTGAATCAAGCCCCGTTGATTGATACTGTAGGACCGTTTGGCGTGGCCGTCGGAGATAATTTGACCTTTACAGTAACAAGTAGTGACCCGACTAATCCAATCCTGACAAATAGAGTCTTTTTGTCAGCCGCCGGTTTACCGGCCAATGCATTATTTACAGACAATGGCGATAATACGGGAGAATTAAGTTTTGATCCGATTGCTTCTCAGGTTGGACCTCATACTGTTACAATAATTGCGACAGATATGGGATCGCCGCAACTTTCTTCCCAATTGCCAATAAATATAACAGTTGTAACAACTAATAACCCTCCGGTCTGGGTTGATCCTCCTACCGCCCTGACAGTTTTGGAGGGTGAAGTTCTATCGTTTACCGCAACAGCAACCGATGCTGACGGAGGTTTCCCAGTATTAAGTACAGTCAAATCCCCAGAGAATTCGACCTTTACCGACAATGGGGATGGAACCGGTACTTTCGACTTTACTCCAGGTTTTGTTCAATCTGGTCTTTATCAATTAGTATTAAGCGCATATGATGGTATTGCTGACACGCGCACAAATCCAATTTTCATTCAGGTTTATGAGGCCGGGAATCAGGCACCGATATTTAATCCGGTTCCTGAGGATACGGTTGTGGAAGGCAATAGTATTGATCTGGTAATTACATCTTTGGATCCAGATGCAACAACCCCAGTCTTATCGGCTGAAAATTTGCCAGAAAATGCTACCTTTACTGATAATGGTGATGGCACAGGGACAATCAATTTCAATCCGAGTTTTGTCCAAAATGGGACCTACTATATTGATATTATAGCAGATGACGGCGAATTTATAGTTTCAATCACTGTTACTGTTGTTGTTTATGAAGCTGGAAACCAGACACCAGTTTTGGCCGATATCGCTTCTCAGCAAACAACCGAAATGAGAGTAGTGACCTTTGATGTTTTGGCCTCAGATCTTGATCTTGATATTCCAATATTAAGTGCCACCGATGTTCCGGGCGGAGCAACGTTTACAGATAATCTTAACGGAAGCGGGACATTTAATTGGCCGACGGATAATTTTGATGCTGGTACATATGATGTAACTATTACGGCAACTGACGCTCTTGATCCACTTCTATTTGATACGAAGATAGCGAACATAGTAGTTGCCGATACCAATTTGGTGCCATTACCTTATATACCGGGTCAAAATCGCACCGTCTATGAAGGTGATACACTGTATTACAGGATTTTGGCTGAAGATCCAGATGGCACTTATCCTCTAATAACAGTAAATTCTCCGACCTATGAGCTGGCGCCCAATATGGTTTGGGTTGATTCCGGCAATGGAGTTGGTTTATTAACGTTTACTCCAGATTATGATCAAGGCGGTATTGGTGATGGAACGGAATACGTGTTACAATGGACGGTGACTGATTCTGAAGATCCAGCACTTACTATAAACACCAAGCCACCTACCCAGTTCTCCGTTATCAATACAAATCGTCCTCCAGAGGTGTTAATTGGAACAACTGACACGACAATAACTGAAGGTCAGGAATTAAGATTAACAGTTGCTGGTACAGATGGTGATGGCGACGCTATTACCTTATGGGCCGAAAATATGCCCGATTCAAATGTAACTTTTGACGGCATAGTTCATATAAAGACATTTATATTTACTCCTGACTATACTCAATCAGGTGTTTATTTAGTTGATTTTGTAACCTCCGATGGCGTTTTGGAGACACGGGTTACCACAACAATTACGGTTACTGAGGAAGGAAATCAGGCGCCATATTTCACGATGTCACTACCGACGAACCAACCGGTTGTCTCAGG
>JAAERC010001029.1 GCA_024230695.1 Candidatus Zixiibacteriota bacterium | reverse complement strand
GCTTAACAATCAAAAAAATAAATAATTAATTAATAAAGGTGCGGAAATGACTGCTACCGATCTAAAAAACAAAACAATTGCAGAATTGTTACAAATCGCCGAGGCTCTGGATATCCCCGGTGTATCAGGCTTGCGCAAATCAGAACTGATCTTCAAAGTAATGGAGGCTACCTCGGCCAATAAGGAAGGTATGATTTTTGCCGAAGGCGTTCTGGAAGTTCTCTCTGAGGGATATGGATTTCTTCGCGCGGCCGACCACAACTATTTACCCGGCCCGGATGATATTTATGTCTCACCATCGCAAATCAAACGGTTTGACCTGCGCACCGGCGACACTATCTCCGGACAGGTTCGCCCCCCTAAGGACAATGAACGATATTTTGCCTTATTAAAAATTGAGGCAATTAACTATGAAGATCCAAATGTGTCAAAACATAAGACGCATTTTGACAATCTGACCCCTTTATATCCGGAGGAACCATTTAAGCTCGAGATCAATGCCGAAGAGTTAACCACCCGGATTATGGATCTGATGACCCCTCTGGGAATGGGTCAGCGCGCTCTGATCACCTCACCGCCAAAGGCTGGTAAAACAATAATATTACAGAAAATCGCCAACTCAATTACGACCAATCATCCTGATGTTAAGTTAATTGTACTTCTGATCGATGAACGTCCTGAAGAGGTCACCGATATGCGCCGTAATGTTAACGGCGAAGTTGTCTCATCAACTTTTGATGAACCGGCTGACCGTCATGTTCAGGTATCCAATATGGTTCTGGAAAAAGCCAAAAGATTAGTCGAACATAGGCATCATGTTGTAATTCTCCTGGATAGTATCACTCGTTTGGCTCGTGCGCATAACTCAGTTGTTCCGCATTCCGGAAAAATCCTGTCTGGTGGTGTTGACAGTAATGCGCTTCATAAACCAAAACGATTTTTTGGTGCCGCGAGAAATATCGAAGAAGGCGGATCGCTGACTATCGTAGGTACTGCTTTGATCGAGACCGGTTCCAGAATGGATGAAGTTATCTTTGAGGAATTTAAGGGAACCGGTAACAATGAATTGGTCCTTGACCGTCGTCTCTCTGACCGACGCATCTTCCCGGCAATGGATATTAATCGCAGTTCCACCAGAAAAGAAGAGCTGTTGATGCCACCTGATGTTTTGGCCAAAGTCTGGGTTCTGAGAAAATTCCTTGCTGAGATGAGCCCGATTGAAGCGATGGAATTTTTAATTGACCGTCTAAGAAAAACCAAAAATAATGATAAGTTCCTTTCATCGATGAAAGACTAATATCATTAGTGAACTGATAATATCGTATAATTGATAAATTACATTTTTTCATAACAGTATTATATGTGCCCGGTTGGTTTTCAAACCGACCGGGTTATTTTTTTTGCGCCGTCAGGAACCCCTTCCTGACGGAATTGTGGGCGGCAGATGTCCACATCTGCCCCAGCTTATCTCAATAGCAACAATCCCCTTATAGCCTAATCACCTCCAATCAATTACAACAAAAATGGGCTCGTTTTGTCAAAACAGTTTTACTACTAATATTTGTACCAATAATGTTAAATGACCATATAAATACTCTGTAATAATATATGTTTCATATCATTACAGCAAAATGGGTTTGCTTTCCCGTTTTAGTGTTTTTTGCCCAATACCTATCCTCCAATGTCATTCCCGCCCTCTATAACGTCATTCCCGCGTACGCGGGAATGACGTTTGGGGCAATAGATAAATTGAGATTGCCACGCTCGCACCGCGAGTTTTTAGGCTTCACTCGCAAAGACGTGAAATATTTAATTGTCGAAACCGCAGGGGATTTCGACCTACTAAACTGTCGGGTGCGGCGACCCGACAGCACAAAGCTTATCTATTTAATATAACCGGTGGGGTTGGTGATTACGCCGGTTAGGGCGGTGGCGACGGCGGTTGCCGGTGAGGCCTGAAATATGGTAACATTCGGTTTGATGTCTTTTTCAAAATCATATCCGGTTGTGGCCAAACAAGTCTCCCCCGATGCAAGAGATCCAATCGTCTGATCCATATCGGGAACAGGCCCCGGGCACATCACATTGACTCCGGCTTCCATAAATGCCCTGACTAAACCTCTTTTTAATGCTTCAAGATAGATAGCTCTGGAACTGGGATACACATACATTCTGACATCAGGATTTATTTTTTTGCCCTTAATTATATCAGCGGCTACCCGAAGATCTTCAAAACGGCCATTTGTATCCGAACCAATGATCACTTGATTGACCGGTATCCCCTCTTTCTCGGTCACAGAAGTCATTATTTTTTCATTCTTAGAGCCAAGTTGAGATAGTTGCGGGGTCAGCTTATCAATATTAAGTTCATAACTTTCGCTGTAAATCGCATTTTGATCGGCGAGAGCCGGACGGTATGGCATATTGGTCCGTTTGGAAATATATCTTCTGGTGATATTATCATATGGCACGATGGCGGTAACAGAACCCAAAAGTGAACTCATATTCGTTAAGGTAAATCGTTCAGAAAGAGACATCTGGGAAACAGCATTACCATAAAACTCAATGACGCTGTTTTTATTTTGTCCTTTATTTTCACTTTCAAGTTTTTGTGCCGCAAAAAGCACTATATCCCGGGCATAAACGCCTTTTGGAACCGGTCCGTTGATTGTAATTTTAATAGTCTTAGGAACTTTTAATGCCAATTTCCCCGTCGCCCATATATTGGCCATCTCGGTTTTATCAATATCAAATCCCAGTGCCCCAAGACATCCATAAGACGCGGTATGTAAACCGGCACAGACAGCAAGTTGGCCCGGTAAAATATTACCTTTTTCAACAACCAACTGATGACAACATCCCTCGCCGGTTTCATAGAAATATTTTAGATTTTGGCGATGCGAAAAATCGCGAATTAATTTATTGGTATCGGCAAAATCTCCAAGCGAAGCTTGAATACCATTAAGAGAAATAACTATTCTGTTTGGGTTCCAAACATAATTTAACCCCATTTGACTAAATGACTCAATTATTTGATCAGCATTTTTTGGTAAGACAGTTAAATCAGGCTCTATCTCAATAGATCGATCGATCTCAACTTTATCCAATCCGGCGCAATTGGCTAATATTTTTTGAGCAATTGTTTGATTATCATTACCGCTGATCTTTTTGAGTCCGCTCTGTGGTCCCCCAAGTTTCAGCTCCAGTTGTTCAAGTTTAAGAAAAGCCGGTTTTTCTTTTAATCCATACTTACGCCGCCAATTATAAAAGGCCGCTTTGGAAATGCCTAGTTCTAACCCGCATCGGTAATCATCGCCAAATCGCTCCCATAATTCTCTGATTTCGTCAACTGAGAATTTGGCAAACGAATGTTTCGGAATATTTTTTTTACGTCTCCAGTAGGCAACCAACTGCGGAGAAACATTCCCAAGCCTTTCGGCAATTTTCTCGTCAGTTTTATATAGCTTCTGAAGCTGTATTAATTCCGCTTTTTTTGGGATTTTTCTGCGGGGCATAAGGCGTCAAATCCTCTTTTAAGCATTTTATAAGTATCTTCCAAAGCAAACGAAACAACTTTGGTATTACTAATTACGGGCATAAAGCTGGTATCTCCATTCCATCTGGGAACAATATGCATATGCAAATGACGAGGGATACCGGCGCCGGAACCTTGTCCGATATTCATCCCAATATTCATCGAATCGGGATTTAATATTTTTTTTATGACTTTTACGGTTTTCCGGGTTAATTCAAAAAATTCGAAAGCTTCAGCTTCGGTTAATTGATTTAGCGAACTAGTATGTTTTATAGGCACGATCATCGAATGCGCCGAATTATAAGGATACTTATTTAATATGACAATCGCCTTATCACCGCGATAAACAATCAAATCCTTTTTATCGTTTTTCCTTTTGATGCGATTACAAAAAACGCATCCTTTTTCTTTTTTACCCAGAATATATGCACCCCTCCACGGGGCCCACAGATATTTATCTACCATAGTTTTATAATATAAGAAAATCGAGTCGAAATTTCAAACGGTTTAT
>JAAERC010001028.1 GCA_024230695.1 Candidatus Zixiibacteriota bacterium | reverse complement strand
CCGGATGTTTTTTCTTTCATTTTTTCCTCCAATCCTCCCATAGCCTTATTATAATTAATTACTTTCATTTGATAATCTTTCAATGCCAGCTTCGGCATTGGTTCTCAGAGTTTCTTTTAATCCGTCATCAATCAAACTATCGAGCGGAAGAACCTCCAGAACTTTTTTGTAGCAATTGATCGCTCCGGCAACATCACCGATCACCTGCAGGCCATCAGAATAACTATCCCAAACATTTGCCGAATTTGGATAGGTGTCGGCGTTTAGCTTAAATAATGCGATAGCATTTTCATTGCTACCTTCTTGCATCGCTTGATAACCCACAAAATTAATTGTTGCCTCCGGAAATGTAATACTGCCCGGATCTGATTTTTCAAATTTATTGTAAAGCTCAACCGCTTTTACACCTCCCTGGCTTCTGATAATACCAACAAACTGATCAGATGTCGGAGGGAGTTCCATCCCTTTTTTGAATTCATAACCAGTATTATCATCGACAAATGAAAATTCAATTTCATCCTTCTTAAGATAGAAATTATAAAATTCTAAAAGATATTTGGCGGTCAAATCATAATTAGGACGTGAAATTACCTTGGTCACATTCAAACTATCCATATAGCTTCTAATCGTTGGATAACTGGAAAATCCGCCCTCGGGGATTTTGTCCAATTTAATCATATATCTAGCGGCATATTTTAATGAATCAACCAAATCTAAGTTGAAAATCTCATTATCTTCATAATAAATCTGGAGCAAAGGTTTCGCCATACGATTGACAGAGTAGTGAGGATTTTCTTTAACAAACTCAATTTGTTCGGTGACTATATTCCAACCGGCGAGACTGGCAACCGCCTCAATATTATAATTTCGCATTTGCAAAATCAGCGAGGCAAGACCGCCGCCGCCAACCCCAAATGTACCAATTTTATCCATATTGATAAAATCGATATCATGGATTTTGGCAAGAGCAAATTCTTTATCTCTGACAACAGTTTCAAGATCAATCTGATTTATGCCCGGATTCAATCCACCGGTTCCGACCATATGAGTAGTTAAAACAACGAATCCATTACTGGCCAAATATTCACATAAGACAAAATTGTCGGAAATACTGTTCATCAGATCCGGGAAATAAACAATCAATGGAAATTTACCTTCGGCCGGAGGAGCATTGCCAATTGCACACATTTCGATATTTGACGCATCCAGCATCGCGCCCCTATTATTACCAAGCAAACCGGTCAATCTCTGCAATTCGCGTTGTTGGGTGGCAGTGACTATTTGGAAAAAGTCCATATCTTCCGGGAATGGAAAGGCATATTCACCCAATACCATAGAGACGGCATTTTCGGTTTTTTGAGCCGGATACCAGATACATATTTGGATCGGCCGCGAATTTTCACCCGGTATTGCTTCTCCAAAATATCCATAGTGGGAACGAAAAGTTCGTGAATAGTCATATCTTTCGATTGTCTTAAATCCCGCCGCATACTCGCCGGGTTTCAGATCACCCCATACGGGAGATGGTTGTGCCTGAATATTTGCCTGAAAACTTATTATTAGAATCAATAATAATGTCGTTTTCAAACAAATTACCTTACTATGATTTTTCATGAGGAACCCCCAATAGAAATAAATTATACTTGAATATCCAATTGTTTTTTTATAAGACTAAATTTGTCTTATTTTTGTTTAAAATAAGTTTCAAATTGCCATAGTCAACTAAAACTCCGGGCTTTGTTTTATATTGTAATAAGTTAGACGCATTTACGATCCTTCTGTTTCAATCAATTTGTTAGTATTCTACTTAATTTGTGTCATGGACTTTGAAAATCTGTCAGTTATTCTTATATATAATTAATGTAACGACGTAGAACAGTGTATGATAATTTTAGGAATAATATGTGCACAACTGGAATAATATTTGATCTGAAAAAATTCGCTATTCACGACGGCCCCGGTATTAGAACAACGGTGTTTCTGAAAGGCTGTCCGCTTGATTGTCAGTGGTGTCATAATCCCGAAAGCCGCAAAAGCGGCCCGGAAAAAATACAGATAAAAAATAGGCTGATAAAAGAGGAATCTATTGGTGAAGAAATCACTGTCGAAAAACTGATGAAGGAAATTGAAAAAGATAAAGTCTTCTATAAGCAATCGGGCGGTGGGGTGACATTTTCCGGTGGTGAGCCGATGGACCAAATTGGATTTCTTCAGGAAATGCTTCTCTTGTGTCAAAATAATAACATTTCTACAGCTGTTGATACTTCGGGTTTTGTTCCATTTGAATATTTTGATAAGATTTATGATTTGGTCGATTTATTTCTATATGATCTTAAAATTATGGAAAACAATCTGCATCAAAAATATACTGGCATTTCAAATAAATTAATTCTTGATAATCTAACCAAATTAGCAAAAATGGGTGATAGTGTTATTATTCGAATTCCAATCATCCCGGGTGTAACTGATAGCAGAAAAAATCTCAATGAGATCATTGATTTTGTTTCTCCTTTAAAAAATATAACAGATATTTGTCTTCTTCCGTATAATAAGTTAGGGGAGGATAAACGGGAGAGATTTGGAATAACTAATAAATTAGGAAAATTATCAACTCAGGAAACAGCCCGGATGAATGAATTGGCCGCTGTTTTTGACTTATCACGATTTCAAGTGAAAATAAATGGGTAGTTATAATGAATAGCCGGATAGAAAAATTAAGACAACAATCGCTTGATGCGGTCCCGCATATTTCACTGGAACGAGCCAATCTCTTGACACAATTTTATACTAACGGTTCGGCGGAACATTTTTCAATTCCTGTTACTCGAGCCAATGCCTTCAAATACCTGCTTGAAAATAAAGAACTTTGTGTTAATGATAGTGAACTTTTTGTCGGTGAGCGGGGAAACTCACCAAAAGCGACCCCCACTTATCCTGAAATTTGTACTCATACAATCGATGATTTTGAAATACTGGATTCTCGTGAAAAAGTATCATTTAGGGTTGATGTCAAGTCCAAAAAGACGCAATCCGAAAAAATAATTCCGTTCTGGTCGGGGAAATCAATCCGTGATAAAATTTTCAAAAAAGTCGCACCGGAATGGATTGATACATATAGGGCGGGAGTCTTTACAGAATTTCAAGAACAACGGGCACCGGGACATACTGTTCTGGATGATAAGATTTATAGAAAAGGTTTTCACGATTTTAAAGCTGACATAAATGAAAGTTTGAATTCTTTAGATCTTAATGAAACAAATTCAGAAAACAAAAAAGAACAGCTGAAGGCGATGAAGATTTGTGCCGATGCTTTGATTTTATATGCCAAACGGTACTCTGGAAAATTAGCCAAATTGGCTGATATTGAATCTGATTCCAAAAGAAAAGACGAACTTTTACAGATGTCAAAAATTTGCGCCAAAGTTCCTGCTAACAAACCGGAAACATTTTGGGAAGCGCTTCAATACTATTGGTTTGTTCATCTGGGTGTAATAACTGAACTTAATACGTGGGATGCTTTTAATCCGGGCCGGCTGGATCAGCATCTTTTACCTTTTTATAAAAAAGACATAAAATCCGGTTTTCTCACCGAGGAGCAAGCGCGCGAGTTGTTGCAATCATTCTGGATTAAATTTAACAATCAACCTGCGCCGCCAAAAGTCGGCGTAACTGCACAGGAAAGCAATACCTATACCGATTTTTGTCTTATAAATTTGGGCGGTCTCAAAGAAGACGGGAAAGATGGCGCTAATGAGATGACTTTTATGATTCTTGATGTTATCGAGGAAATGCGGTTGGTGCAACCAAGTTCGATGGTACAATTAAGTCATAAGAATCCCGATAAACTTCTTCATAGAGCTTTGAAGATTATTAAAACCGGATACGGGCAACCATCGCTTTTTAACACCGATGCTATTATACAAGAGATGCAACGAGTTGGCAAAACGATTGAGGATGCGCGTAATGGCGGGGCAAGTGGATGTGTCGAAACTGGAGCGTTTGGAAAAGAGAGTTATATCCTGACCGGGTATTTTAATCTGACCAAAGTACTTGAGATAACGCTTAACAATGGCTACGATCCGCGCACCAAAAAACAGATAGGTGTCAAAAGTGGCGCTCCTGAGAAATTTAATACCTTTGATGAGTTTTACGAAGCATTCGAAAAGCAATTGAAACATTTTCTTGATATAAAGATCGAGGGCAATATTGTTATCGAACGGCTTTGGGCCGAGATGCTTCCAGCCCCGTTTATGTCTTTGTTGATAGATGACTGCATAACCAACGGCAAGGACTATAATAATGGCGGTGCACGGTACAATACATCGTATATTCAAGGTGTCGGACTTGGTTCGGTGACCGATTGTTTGACGTCGATAAAATATAATATTTTCGATAACAAGAACTTTGATTTTCCAGAACTTAAAAAAGCGCTTGAGAATAATTTTAAGGATTTTGACGATCTTAAAAATACTTTCCTGGAAAAAACACCAAAGTATGGTAATGATTTGGAGTATCCAGACAGCATTATGAAACAGGTTTTCGAAAGTTTCTTTGCGCTTGTTGATGGTCGTCCCAATACAAAAGGTGGACATTTTCGGATCAATCTTTTGCCGACTACATCGCATGTCTATTTTGGATCGGTGATCGGTGCCATGCCCGATGGCCGCGAGTCCGGTGTTCCGCTTTCTGAGGGTATTTCTCCGGTGCAGGGGACAGACAGACTGGGTCCTACGGCGGTTTTGAAATCGGCATCGAAAATAGATCATATTCGAACCGGCGGGACCTTGTTGAACCAGAAATTTACACCGCAGATTCTCGAAGATGATAACAGTCTGGCAAAAGTAGGGCATCTGGTGCGGGCATATTTTAAGATGAACGGGCATCATATACAGTTTAATGTTGTGACTGCCGAGACACTTCGCAAAGCACAGGAAAATCCTCAGAAATATCGTGATTTGATTGTCAGGGTGGCGGGGTACAGCGATTATTTTATTGACTTGGGTGTTGATTTGCAGAACGAGATCATCAAACGGACCGAACAGGGTGTGAATTGATATTGATTTGTAACCCATCATCATAGTGCTTTCTATTACATACTTATATCTCCCAATCAATTAACCCACAGCCCTTCGTTTATCTCAGGATTTATAACAAGCTGTGGGGCACCATAGACTATTGGTGTCACGAAACTCGTTGTAACTTATATCCCTCCTACTATTTACAAGGAAAATGGGTTCGTTTTGTCAAAACGGTTTTTTTGACCAATAAATGAAAAGTAAAATTGTAATTTTTTTCCATAATAATATTCTGTTCATGGTTAAGGAGTGAGATACGAATTAACTATGATGTTGTAGTGAACTTGTATGAAATCCACACAAAAGTGTGGGCCACCCGTCTTGACGGCACAAATATTACAGTTAAGGGCAGATTTCTGGTTATGATCTATATGACTTTTTGTTTATTATTGGTAATAAAGAGACCGTATGCTTTATCATCAGACATAATATGATCCAGAAGCCAATTCCAGAGAAATAGCATCAATTTTTCTGCCGATACCGTTTGACCAGAATTATACTCGTTTTGATACATCTTGGTAACATCTGTAAGACCGGAATGTAATTCCTTATGATTTTCCATCTCAGGATAACCAATATCAGTCATAAAATTTTCTTCATGTGCAAAATGAGTATTGGTATATTCAACTAATTGATTGATAATATCGCCGATGACATCATTTTCATTTTCGTCTCTAATTGCAGTATCAAGTTGATTAATAGTTTTGATAATTTTTTTATGTTCATCATCCATTTCGGTGACATGAACACTGTAGCAATCGTCCCACGTAATAAATGGCATATAATCCCCTTGTCTTTTACCCCTATATATAATGTCGTCATAATACTCAAGATTCTTTATATCCTGCATTTCCTAAGTACTTTGACTTTACAAAGATGATTATTAACCGGCAGCATCATGTTTTATTTAAATTGACTTTGCCACATAATGAAAATTCAGTATAATACATGTAGAATAATTACTGTTTGGAATTAGGAGGAGACTTTGTAATGTATTCAAAAAAAGTGTTGTTGATTATTTCGTTGCTTGGTTTGGCAATTCTACTGTTTGCCTGTTCAAAGAAATCAACAAATTCGACTACTAGCGCTGGTGTTTACAAAATTGCCTTTAGTCTGGATGTCGCTGACAATGAGCAGAATAATATATATACGATCAATCCTGATGGAACCGAAATGACCCAATTGACCTTTGCATCATCGACATCCTCCAATGACAATCCTATATGGTCCCCCGATGGCAATTATATTTATTATAAGGATTTTATGGATGAATCAAATGAGATAATCCGGATGAATGCCGACGGAACAAATAAAGTAAATCTGACTCAATACGCAGGGTTAGATAGATTGTGCGATATATCTTCCGATGGTACAAAAATGGCATTTGTTTCTAACCGCGAACAGAGCACATTTAATCTTTTTGTGATGGACCTGGATAGTTTGACGCTTGTCAATATTACCGGGGGCCAAGTATTTGAGGGTCGCCAAGCTAAATTTACGCCCGATGGTTTGCGGTTACTTTACTCCACATATACCGTAGGGTATTATGATTTGCGCCTTGAAGATATTGATGGAATTGGGAAGAATACTTTAAGTAATCACACTTACGATGACACCCACGGAGTTGTCTCCCCCAATGGACTAAAAATCGCTTATATCTCCATCCTTGAAGGTTCTGAACAGAAAGATATTTGGGTATGCGATATAGACGGCACCAATCGTATCATGATCAGTACATCATCAAATGACGACTTAGAACCATATTGGTCGCCAAACAGCCAAAAAGTGGCATACACCGAATTATTAAATTCAGATACTACAAATATTATTGTGGTCGATATTGATGGTTCAAATGCTGTATGTCTGACCGATAGTTCTGCGATTGATCATAGGCCAACATGGTCACCGGATGGCACCAAAATCGCATATATTTCATATACAGGCTCTACTTCGGAACTGTTTATAATGAATAGCGATGGAACGGAAAAAGCGCAATTAACAAATACTTATGGTACTGGTCGCGTCTATTATCTTTCCTGGTCACCGGCTCTGTAATTTTCCCAGGCAGTTTATCAAAGCGTTCTTTGACCTGGGGAGTTTTCCAATTATCTTGACTTTGAGAGAGCCGATTGTTAGCTTGGTTTTTCAACATATTCGGAGGATAAGATAATGGCGGAGAAAAAAAATATAGATTATGCGGGTGCCGGGGTTGATATTGACGCGGCTGAGAAATCGGTCGAGAGAATCAAAAAACTGGCCAAAGCGACCTTTAATGATTCGGTTTTGACCGGAATCGGCTCATTTGGCGGGTTCTTTAAGCCGGATATGGCCGATATCAAAGAACCGGTTTTTATCAGTTCGACCGATTCGGTCGGGACCAAGACCAAAATTGCTTTTTTAACTGATGTTCATAACACACTCGGTGAGTGTCTGGTGAATCATTGTGTCAATGATATACTTGTGCATGGGGCCAAACCATTATTTTTCCTTGATTATATTGGAATTGGGAAAGTTTCTCCAGATGTTATCGAAAAAATCGTCGATGGATGCGCGGTCGGGTGCAAAAACTCGGGGATGGCACTTATTGCCGGTGAGATAGCCGAGATGCCGGATATTTATTCGGAAGGTGAATATGATCTGGTTGGGTTTATTGTTGGGATGGTTGATAAGAATAAAATTATCAATGGCTCAACGATCAAAGACGGCGATGTTATTATTGGGCTTGGCTCGACCGGTTTACATACCAATGGATTCACACTGGCCCGTAAAATAGCATTTGAGAAAGCCGGTTTAAAACCTAATGATAAAGTTGAGTCGCTTGAGAAATCGATAGGTCAAACATTATTGGAAGTACATAAATCATATTTAGCGCCTATAAATAAGATAATAAGCGAATATGAAATTGCCGGGATGGCGCATATAACTGGCGGTGGTATCGCCGGTAATTTGGTAAGAATATTACCTGACAATATTCAGGCGATTATCCAAAAAGGCACATGGGACAATTTGCCGATTTTTGACTGGTTGCAGAAAAATGGTCCGGTTGATGAGGCCGAGATGTATCGGGCATTTAATATGGGAATCGGGTATATTTTAGTTGTCTCTCCTGATATTGCCAATGATGTTGTCGAATCGTTGAAAAAAATGGGTGAGTCTGCGTATAAGATTGGAAAGATCCAAACTGGCGATAAGAAGGTAGTATTGAAGGATTAAGAGTATATGTTTCTTTTATGTATAATGGATGGTTACGGACTGAGTAAAGATGAATCCCACAATGCAATATTCACCGCAAAAACTCCAAATCTTGATAAATTATTTGAAACTTGCCCGCATACGGCTATTGATGGGTCGGGTCTTGCGGCCGGTTTGCCTGATGGACAAATGGGTAATTCCGAAGTTGGGCATCTGAATTTAGGTGCCGGGCGGGTTGTTTATCAGGAAGTCACAAGAATTGACAAATCGATTTCCGACGGTGATTTTTTTACCAATGAAGTACTATTAGCAGGAATGAAAAAAGCCGTGTCGAATAATTCGGCAGTGCATCTTTTTGGTCTTGTATCTGATGGTTGTGTGCACAGCTCGATGAATCATATTAAGGCACTGGCAAAGATGGCAAAAGATAATGGGGTGACAAAGCTGTATCTTCATGCTTTTATGGATGGACGCGATACACCGCCGCAATCCGGTGCCGGATATATGAAGGATATTGTTAACAGTTTTGAAGAAATCGGACTTGGACAGGTCGCCACAGTTTCCGGAAGGTATTATGGAATGGACCGTGATAAACGGTGGGAACGGGTTGAAAAATCGTATCAGGCGATTGTAAATGGTATCGGCGAGAAACACACTGACCCGGTTAAAGCGATAGAAGATTCATATAAAAAAGATATTACCGATGAATTTATTCTTCCGGTTGTGATAGATTTGGAAAATGAGAATAATGGAAAACTGGCCGACAATGATGTGGCACTGTTTTTTAATTTCAGAGCTGATCGGGTACGTCAATTATCGAATATCTTCGCGGGACATGATCCTGAAGAATTTAAACATCCAGAAAATCCGAATATTCATTTGATTACAATGACGCAGTACTCAGCTGATCTGAAAGAGGCGTTTGTGGCCTATCCGCCGGTTCGATTAAGTAATCTATTTGGGGAAGTGGTCTCCAATGCTGCCAAAACACAACTTCGGATAGCGGAAACTGAAAAATATGCACATGTGACCTACTTTTTTAATGGTGGCGTAGAAGAACCATTTAAAAACGAAGATCGAGCTTTAATACAATCGCCCAAAGTTGCGACCTATGATCTTCAGCCAAAGATGTCATCGGTTGAAGTGGCGGATGAGGCGGTAAAACGGATATTATCAAAGAAGTATGATCTGATTGTTCTTAATTTTGCGAATTGCGATATGGTTGGTCATACCGGAGTTTTTGACGCGGCGGTCAAAGCAGTTGAAGCGGTTGATGTCGGTGTTGGGCGTGTTATTGAGGCTGTTAAAGAGGTGCGAGGTCGAGCGATAATCACGGCCGATCATGGTAACGCCGAGAAGATGTTTGATGATACAACCAAGGGGCCGCATACGGCGCACACAATTAATTTGGTGCCATGTCTGTTTTTTGATGGGGCCAACAATGAAAATAAAAAGATTGAATATAGATTAAGAGACGGCGGTATTTTGGCCGATGTTGCTCCGACTATTTTGCAGTTTTTAGGAATTAAACAGCCGGCTGAGATGAGCGGTTTATCATTGATGGTTACTGGTGAAAAACCTGTTATCAAACATTAGACAATTTTTTTGGCCCGACGAGAAGTCTGTTCGGCTTCGCCGATTAGAGTTGATGTTTTGGGCTTTTTTATTGGCGCTGGCATATTTGCCTATTCCCTTTGGATTTTTGGCCTGTTTTGCGCTGATTCGACCGATACAGATAATTTCAAAATTAACACCTAAAGAAGCATTTAAGGCCGGCTATTTTTATTCCTTTATGGCTAACCTGTTCCAGCTGTACTGGGTGGCAGTAGTAACGCCGCCCGGAATGGTCGCGGCTATATTTTTGTTATCATTATATCCCGCAATAATTTTATCATCCTTCGTGCGGCTTTATCAATGGCGCAAATGGTATGGCCTTTTTACGTTACCGATTCTTTGGGTAGGCATGGAATATTTCCGAAGTTTGACAGAGTTATCATTTCCATGGACCGACCTGGCTTATAGTATGGGGTATTACACAACTTTGATTCAGATCGTCTCGGTTATAGGTTGTTACGGCTTGTCGTTATTGATAATGTATATCAATGTATTCCTCTGGCAGTTATTTTCAAGATCGAATCGGATGGAAACCAGAGTTAGCTCATTTTTAGCGGTATTAGGAATTTGCGCTTTTGTCTCTTTATATGGCTGGGTTGTGTTGGCTCCATATCCCGAAGAGGGTGATATAGAAATTACGATACTTCAGGGAAATGTTGATCTGGCCACAAAATGGAAAAGCGAGACACGATTACGAAATTTTGAGTTGTATGATTCATTGTCAATGACAGTGGTTGATGATTCGGTCGATCTGATTGTTTGGCCGGAAACGGCGGCGCCGTGTTATCCCCGAGTTGAACGCCGGTATCGTGAAAGGCTTGCGGAAACTGCTCGCAAAAGCGGGGCGACACATCTTATTGGGGCGCTTGATGTCGTTTATGAAAATAAGAAAGAAAAAGCGTACAACTCGGCGTTTCAGTTTTCTCCCGATGGTTTAATTGATACAATGTATCATAAGGTAAAACTGGTGCCATTTTCCGAACATGTGGCATATCAGGATTATCTGCCATTTTTAACACGGGATTTTCTTTCGCAGTATCTCGATGTCATTAAAATGCACCAGATACAATGGTGGTCAGATTTTTATCCGGGCGATACCACGGTCATTTTTGAGATTGATAAAGCTGGATATGGGGTACTGATCTGTTTTGAATCAGCTTTCCCCGAATATGTCAGGCAGAATATAATTGATGGTGCGGAGTTTTTGGTCAATATCACCAATGATACCTGGTTTGGCCGTACGCCGGGACCTTATCAGCATTTGATCCTTGCGGTTTTTAGAGCAGTGGAAAATCGTGTTTGGATCGCACGGTGCGCAAATAGTGGGATATCTGCTTTTATTGATCCATTTGGCCGTCAGATAGTTGACACTGAATTATTTACTCGCGATGTTATTAGCGCAAAAATTTATCCTCTTGAGGGACATTCAACCTTTACAAAAATTGGTCCAGTATTTGGTCAAATCTCTTCTTTGATTATGGCCATAATATTGACTATATTACTTGTCTTATGGATACATGGAAAACTAACAAAAAATCGGTAATGGTTTCGACCATAATATTTGTTCTGCTTATTTCGTTGAGCGTGATATCCAATGCGACAGATTATGATGGCTGGACCACCTATACATCGACCAATGAAGTTAGAAATGTTTCATTCTTTAATGATTCATTACAGGTTGTAACATCGGGTGGATGGCTTAAAATTGATCCGGTAACGCAAGGTATGAATAAGCAGACCAATGTTGACGGATTAGGAACCGGCGATCTTTATGATATTTTAAAAGATACTAACGGTTCTATTTGGCTGGCCGGTTTTGGACGTTTGATTAAATATCAGAATTCAGAATATAGTCCATATTTGTTTATAGACCGAAATGATAAACTTATGCCGCTTTATGATATTGAAGATGACGGCGATATGTTGTGGGTGGCGACAACAACCGGATTAGCGCTCTTTTCTAAAACTAATAATGGCGGACAAATTGAAGATTTCTATTTTCGCTTTGGTGATCTTAATCCGGAACCAACTGTTTTTGATATTGAAATAGTTGGCGATACAATATGGCTGGCTACATCGGCCGGACTGGCTATGGCTGATAAGAGCGAGCCTAGTTTTTTGAAATCATCTATTAACTGGATCACTTTTAGCTCCACGCAGTATTCAGAACTGGCTGGGGATACCGTTTCGGCACTGGCTCACTTTGATGATCTGATTTATCTGGGAACCAATAAAAATACATATAAATTAACAATTGATGCCGGCGATACATCTTTTACCAGGATTCCCACTCGTGACACCACCTATGTCAACAGTATGACTGTGACCGGGGATACTCTGGTCATTTATACGCGAAAAGGTTTTTATATTCATACTGATTCAGATACCGAATGGAGTAGTACATGGTCGATTCCAAGCACAGACTTTTTTTCGGGTAGATTTGTTAATGGTGTTCATTGGCTTGGAATGGCGACCAAGGGTTTATATTACGGCGATAATGGAAGTTATGAAAAATTGATTGATGATGGTCTTCCGGGAAATTATGTCACTGTACTCACGGTCAATCCGGAAGGAATTGTCGCTGGCGGTTTTCAGAGTAGGGGAGTGGCACAATTTAATGGTAATGAATGGATCAGCGCCGGAATAATCGGAACTATACCAAACGGCGTCCGTGAGGGTGTCAGGGCCTTATCATATGACAACGATGGTAATCTTTGGGCGGGTACTTGGGGTAATGGAGCGATGTTTATCTCACCGGGGGGAATTACAAAATATGATGAAAATAATTCAACCTTGATTGGTATTTTAGGTGCTCAAAGTTATATCCCGGTTAATAGCATGGTTTCGTCTTCAAATTATTTATTTATGACTAACTCTGAGGCATATGATGGACGGTCAGTATCTGTCGTTGATCTTGATGATAATAGCGAATGGAGATATTTTGATCGAAACGATAATTTAACATCTAACCTTCCCGT
>JAAERC010001027.1 GCA_024230695.1 Candidatus Zixiibacteriota bacterium | reverse complement strand
CGCCGGGGAAAACGATTTTAAAATAATATCTTTGGGGAAAAGAATACTACGAGCCGAAAATGCCTCACCGGTTATATCGGCACTGGTTATGCAGATTCTTGGGGAATTCAGATAAGTTTGATTCTGCCGATAGATAGTTTTATGGATGAGTATTTTCTATTTATATTAGTTTTTGTCGTTGGCCTTTCAATTGGCTCTTTTTTAAATGTACTGATATATCGATTACCAAGAGAGAAGAAATTTGTCTTTGGCCGATCTTTCTGTCCATTGTGTAAAAAACCGATTAAGTTCTATGATAATATCCCGGTTCTAAGTTATCTGATTTTGCTTGGGAAATGTCGTTCATGCAAGACCAAAATATCAATTCGTTACCCGCTTGTTGAACTGCTAAATGGTTTAGCATGGCTATTTTTCTTCATTCAGTACAGTATCAGTTATAACTTTTTGATTTTTGCCTTTTTGTCATCGGCTTTAATCGTCATATTTTTTGTTGATATTGATTTCCAGATCATTCCTGATCTAATTACGCTTCCCGGGATGGTTCTGGGGCTTGGTGTTTCATTTTTGCCAAATAGTATCGGAATAATCGACTCGCTTATTG
>JAAERC010001026.1 GCA_024230695.1 Candidatus Zixiibacteriota bacterium | reverse complement strand
TTATGGTTTATGTGAATGGGCTGGGCGTGAGTTTTATCTGGTGGATACCGGCGGGATGCTTCCTAATTCAAAAGGTGCTATTGAGAAAATGATCCTGACTCAATCTGAGATAGCGATTGAGGATTCAGATTTGACAGTTTTGATAGTTGATAACCAAACCGGTCTCGACAGCACTGAACAGAAAATTGCCAAACAGTTGTTAAAATCAGGGAAAAATACAATTATTCTTGCCAATAAAATTGATGATGATCTCAGTGAACATGAGCGTTTTCAATTTTCCCGGCTTGGTCTTGGTGACCCATTGGCCATTTCGGCCACAGTTGGGCTGGGTATCGGGGAGGCGCTTGATAGTATAGTTGAACATCTTCCACCTGAAGGAAGTATGGATTATGATTCTGATGCTATCCGTATTGCGGTTATTGGCCGACCGAATGTAGGTAAATCATCGTTTATAAATAAGCTGATCGGTGAAGAGAGAGTAATTGTCTCGCCGATTCCGGGGACTACCCGTGATGCGGTTGATACTCCTTTTGAGTTTGAGGGCCGGAAATACATTCTGGTTGATACGGCTGGATTGAGACGCAAAGCCAAAGTAAAAGACGCGATAGAATATTTTACAACTTTACGAACGCTTCGTGCTATTGAAAATTGCGATATCGCTTTGGTTCTGGTCGATGCCTCCGAAGGACTTATTGTCCAGGATCTGAAAGTGATAGAGGATGCCGCCGAAGTCAGACGGGGAATTGTTATGGCGGTAAATAAGTGGGATCTGATTGAAAAAGACACGCACACAGCTGATATATTTACAGCGCAAATCAAAGAATATGCCAGAACTCTTGCCTACATTCCGAATATCTATATCTCTTGTCTGACCGGACAGCGGGTTGTAAAAGTTCTTCCGCAGATTGATAAGGTATATAAAAACTGGGATCAACAAATTCC
>JAAERC010001025.1 GCA_024230695.1 Candidatus Zixiibacteriota bacterium | reverse complement strand
GCGGGGTGTTACCAGGCTTTTAATTGTGTCGCCGATCGGATATGGGTTGATAACCCAAAGTTCAGGAGCCGGCGGGGGAGAAGCGCCTTTAAAATCAGGGACACCATCGCCCTGATAATAAACAGTATCTGCATTAATTACCCAATCTGTATCAACAAGCGTTGATTCAACACAAACTCTGAATTTACCTCGGTACCCGTCACCATCAGTGTCAACACCGGGGTTATCATAAATCATGCTCGCCCAAATTGAATTTAGTCCAACTATACTAAAGTCAAAAGTATTGTAATATTCTTCAGGGGCATATCGATTAAAATTATCTTCATAGGCATCACAATCAGAGAGGAAATCCTGACCCGAGACATAAGCAAAGGTCAAAGGAAGAACCTCGCCGGGAGATATATCAAAAGGTCCAAAGGAGAGCAGATATCTGGTGTCATATCCATCGGCAAAATCATCAGCCTGAGGTGCTCTTTCCAACCAGCCATCAATTGTATTATCTTTGGCGCAAAATAGCTGATCATAATCAAATTCCTCATGGCTCATGACATAATATTTATTTCTGTCACCCATTGGGGTTCCAAGAAAACCACCAAAATCTCTGAATGGGTCTTCCTCGGTGCCTTCCATTCTTGGTCCAAAATCTAATAGAGCCGCACCATTTGATATCCACCAGTTAAATGAATACTTAAGTGAATCAGATGGGGTTCTAACAACTCGCATTCCACTAACATCGTTGTAACTACCACCACTAAAAGGACACTCATCTTCGCTGTTGCCATCATCAAGGCCATTGTTGTCAGAAATCCAGGCAATATTAATTGTATCAACCCAATCACATCCAAATGGAGAATCGATAGCTCTTCTAAAACCGCAGATATCATCGGTTGCTTCGCCAATACCACCACCAACAGAACCAACATCACCATCGACATACAATCCCATATAAACCTGATTGAGAACACGAGTTCCAATATTTTTTATGGACATGTCAAAAAGAACAAAATCCTCAGCGTATGAATAACTCCAGGCATAGCTTCGTTGATTTACCTCGATGTTTAGCGGAATGTGCGGGCGACCATCAAATGGATCAGCAACAACATACGCCGGATTTGTGACAGTATCTGTGTATAATGTAATAAAATCTTCCTCAGAAATAGCGTCAATATCAGTGGCATTAGAAATTGATCTAAAGATAACATCGCCATTTGGATAAGGATCAGGCCACATCTCCTGAGTACCGATCCAACCATCTGAGCCGACTGATACTAAAGTATCTCTTCCAACAATAGCTCCGATCCAAAATGCTCCCTGAAAAAGGTAATCATTGTTTCCCGGATAAGGATAAACTCCGGAAGGAGCCAGGATGCTTGGATCACGAGGATCTTGAAGATTGGCCCCGGCCACACCGATTTGGCCCGTGTTGAAGACCGTTATTCCAAGCTGACCCACTCTGTGAACACCTATTGTCACATAAGGATCAAGCGCCGTTTTATTTGCATGCATTTTTGGTAAATCATCATTGTATAGATTTCTACCAATCGAAATAGTAAAACTTAGACTAAATAATAGAATACAAAAAATGATGATACTAACAAATCTGTTTCTTAACATACTCCAACACTCCCGTTTGATATTTTAAATATCATTTGATATTTACCAACTCAATATTATTCGTTTATTTTTTTATGTCTAATTATATAAGTTCATTCACATAACTATTAATTGAAGTGATATCCAAATATTTACCAAAATTGCCTTCAAATCAATTTTTATTTAATAGTATCTCCATTCTGACGGTGAGGAGTTACCTTGGTGAGGATATCTGTTTCATTTGTCATAATAATATGACGAACCAATCCGAAAATCAACTAATATTTTGATAATATTTTGAAAAAAAAACGCCTGAAATCGAAAAAATATTCAATTTCAGGCGAAATAAGTGATTTTCGCACTTCAAAATAATAACATAGCTATTATTTTAAAGGAAAAGTTCCAGAACATTTTTATTCTGGCTTAATAAATATCATCTCATCAATTTCCAGGTTGGTTGAATAATCATCAATAATTACTTCGGCAACTTTTCCGGCATCAGAATTTAAAACAATTTTAAAAGGAACCTTAATTCCGGAAACCTCTTTATAGTCAGAATAGATCTCAGTCAAATTTGCCGGTCCCATAATTGTCTGCCCAAAATATTTTTTGCCAATAGGCATAAATGTTTCGGAAT
>JAAERC010001024.1 GCA_024230695.1 Candidatus Zixiibacteriota bacterium | reverse complement strand
TGGAGGGAAAATGTCTAATTTGTTAACTGTTATTCTAAAAAAGCAATCTTTAATAATTTTGATTCTACTTTTATCAAATTTGATATTCTTTTCTTCTATTGTGCTGGCCGAACGTGCCACAATTTCTGAAATGGATAACGTTTGTCAAAATTGGCTTCAGCTAAACACAACAATCGATCAAAGCTGGCGAGAAATTAATAACCCGGAAATTATCGATATTGAGAATATTGAAGATGGTGATTTATTGTTGGGGCGTATCTACAATTTATCCCCAGACGGCTTTGTGGTGGTTCCGGTTTTAAAAGAAATGCCGCCGATTTTGGCCTATTCTGATAAATATTCACTCGACGAGAAACAGGAACAGGGAATGCGGGCACTTATTGGAGAGGTTTTATACGACCGCGCGAGTCTTTTCATTGAAACATATGGGGATATAAAGGCAACTATGCCGGCCAATGGTGAGGTTATACTTGGCCGGGAAAATAGAAATTTATGGGATAGATATTCGCTCGATCAAAAAGAGTTTGCCTTAGAACTAAAGAGTGGTCTACTTACGGTACGTTCAGAATCTGTTGGCCCCTTACTTTCTACCGCCTGGCATCAGGGCGCTCCATATAATATGTATTGTCCGCTTGGATATGGTGACCGACAATGCGTTGTTGGATGTGTCGCGACCGCCGCGGCTCAGATAATTTATTATTGGCAATGGCCAAATGAGGGAACGGGCAGTAGCAGTTTTTATTGGGGCGGTGATAATTCATGCGATACAACGACCCCAGGAGAGATATTATCGGTTGATTATTCTGATCAATATATCTATAACACTGACCCCGAAAATCTTGCCGAACTAAATTATGAAGTCGGTGTCGGATTCAGGATGAGTTATGGTGTTTGCGGCTCAGGCGCATACGTGGAAAACGCGATGACAGTATTTCCTCAATATTACAAATATAAGCCGTCTATTAGTATGAGAAGCCGTGCATCATATGCCAGTGGCGATGATTGGTATTATACTATCAAAGACGAAATAGATGGCGGACGGCCGATGCAATATCGTATTAATCTTCATTCGATCGTATGTGATGGATATCGCGAAGTAGGTGGAATCAAATATTATCATATGAATTATGGCTGGGGTGGCGGCGCAAATACCTGGTTTGCCATTGATGATGTTTATTGCCCATGGGAAGGTTGCAGTCATCTTAATGAGTTTTATATCTATAATATCGAACCATGCTGGGTCTGGCCATCATCTGATGCCACCTTTGGAGCAGTTCCTTTTAACGTCAATCTAACAAGTGAAACCGAATATGAGGTTGATAACTGGAATTGGGATTTTGGTGATGGTAGTACAATTTCCGGAGATTACCCAGCCGCTCAGCATACTTATAATTCGCCCGGTATTTATGATCTAACTGTTGAGATCGAAGCTGATGGAGAAACTTATTCGGCCACCAGACCGGAACATATTATTGTTGTGGCCGATACTATCTCGGCAGGAACTGTTTTTGGAGAAATTGGTGATGTCATTGAAATTCCGATTTTTACTAATAATACTATTCCATTAGATAAAATTGTGATTCCGGTAACATATTCAGGAGATATAAGACTGGCATA
>JAAERC010001023.1 GCA_024230695.1 Candidatus Zixiibacteriota bacterium | reverse complement strand
GGAAAGACGTCTCTTTTTTTCAATATTTACAATATATTTTAAAGACTTATTTGCAATTTCCTGCCGTTGCGAAAAATTATATGAGTCCATTATCCTATTATATTCACTTTCTGTTGGGCTTGAACTAGTAATGTAACCTATTCCGATTAGAGTATACATTCCCGCGAGTCCATATGCTGTCCGGGCAGTTGGAGAATCATCAAATTCTGGATAAGTACCCATTGAAGATCCATGCTGATTGTATGTATAATAATGTCGCGGCTCTTCACCTTTGTCAGCAATCCCAACCCCAATCCACATTATTGCCGAGACAAAATTAAACATAGCATTAATATTTCTTTCTTTTTTCGCGCATATTGCGGCGTCTTCAAAATACTCCAGCGCAGATGGTTTTTTGGGATTTGGTTTTGGCGTATCCTCAGTTATCTCGTCTATATTGGCATTGGCAATTGAAATAGGACAAGACAAAATCAGTGATGAGTTATCAAGAAGTCTGTCACTGATTGATAAATTATTAAGATTTGATTCTTTGGCATTTATTGTTGATGAGAATAGAATTATCGTAAATACTGCTGATATCAGATAGAGTTTGTTGAGCTTTTTGGGAAAAATCATTTAAATCAACCTTCTATACTAATCCTGTTTTCATTTATCAAAATTGCTTAAATAATACAAGTTGCAATTCGTTTGAATAATTAGATCTTATTTGTACTTTGAGAGAATTGTCAGATTCCATATCTCTTTTATATTGTTCTAAAGTTTTTTCGGCATGTGATTGAGTGCCTAATCTGATAATACCTGATAAGAAATGAATCGCACCTAATCCTATATTTATCAGCTTCTCTTCATTTCCATCCGCATCTTCAATAGGTTGTCCTAAAATATAGAATACAGTAAATAAAAAGTCGATTGTCGCCCCACTAGTTCTTTTTTTTCGCCCCATTGCGGCGAAATGGTTTATTGACTCTGTGGCTTCTTCTTGACATATCTCAAAATCTGATATTGAATTAATTCGCGAATATTCATTTTCTTCTGGACCATAATTAGTTAATCTGTGTATACCGTTTATTGTAAATAACACTCCGACACTTACAAAAGCGGCTGTTATAGGGCTATATTTATCATCAGTTTTTGCGTTATAAGATATTCCAAATCCTAAATATATAACGCCGTTTATGATTTCAGATATGCCCTGCTGAATCCGGGTTTTTTTGCCATGATTCGATATTGATTTTAAATAATCTTCAGCCAGCGGTTTATTTAATCCAAAATTATCCTGACTTATCTCATCTGTCTTGGCTAAGGTAATCGGATAAGACAAAATTAATGATGAGTTGTCATGAAGCCGACTGTTTATAGATAACTTATTCGAATTTGATTCATTTGCAATTGATTGTGTCGAACAAAATAAAATAACAATTAATACAAATATCATATTATATCTAATTTGATTATTGAAAATGCTCAAACCAATTATCCTCCCAGATTCGTTGACCGGTTCTTGAAAAAGCTGATATAATTAATGTTAATTTAGTATAATACCTCGCTTTATGCAAAGGTAATTGTCAGAATCTGCTGTCAGAAACTCTTTCTGGGGGAATCCTGCATAATCTATAAAATCCCTGTAATCTATTCACCTTCTGAAACTTACAGCGGAATGGGTTCGTTCCTTCACTTTTGAGATTTTGCTATCAACTCGATGTTGATTCTGATGCGTCATCTATATGTCTTTTTGCCAACTGATATTAGTCTCCCTATATCTACAACGTCCAATATTGGGAAAGAGGTAGGATTAACTGGGAAAGTGTTGTGAATTTGTATTTCTCATAGGCGCAAGAATAAACCCACCCAACAGGTGGAATATAAATTTATATTATGTGATTGACATATACTTGGGGAATGTGATATCATAAGTGATAAGAAAATGTAAATGAGAAAAAAATGATAAAACAGATTTTAATAAGAAATATTCCTCAACAGGTGCGGCGTAGGATTGATAAGGTGCAAAAAATAAGGCCGGTATCTCAACAGGAAATCTTAATAGATGTTCTAAAAAACACATCCAAGAAGCAACAATTGTCCTTATTTAAGGATAATACTGAAAATGGCATCAAACCAATTCCATTTAAGTTCATTGAATTATTTGCAGGCATAGGAGGATTTCGCATTGGATTGGAGCGAATAGGTGGAAAATGTGCATACTCAAACGAATGGGATAAACATGCCCAGAGGACATATGAGGCTTGGTTTGGTGATACTCCTGAAGGCGACATAACCAAAGTTGATCCCTCAAAGATACCGGACCATGATATTCTTACGGCAGGTTTTCCTTGTCAGCCATTTTCTATTGCTGGCGTTTCCAAAAAAAAGAGTCTTGGGCTCGACCATGGATTTAAGGATCAAACACAAGGCACTCTATTTTTTAACTTGGCTACAATAATTGAGAAAAAGCGCCCCCCTATATTTATTTTGGAAAATGTCAAAAATCTTACCTCTCACGATAAGGGCAAGACATGGCACGTAATCAAATCAATTCTTGATGGACTCAATTATAGAATCTTTGATAAAGTGATTGATGCCTCTGCTTATGTACCTCAACATAGAGAGAGGATTATTCTGGTTGGGTTTGATCGAAATGTATTTGGCAATAATCCACCATTTGAGTTTCCATTAGAACCTTTAATTACTCCTCCAGTATTAAAAACAATTCTAGAGAGTAAACCTGAAAAGAAATATACTCTTAGTGATCATCTTTGGAAGTATCTACAAAACTATGCAGAGCGTCATCGAAAGAAAGGAAATGGTTTTGGTTATGGTATTGCTAATCTGGATGGAATAACTCGTACTTTGAGTGCTAGATATTTTAAGGATGGTTCAGAGATTTTAATTAATCAGGGTAAAAATACTAACCCTCGTCGACTAACACCTAGAGAGGCCGCAAGGCTTATGGGTTTCCCAGATGATTTGGCCATTGTCGTTTCTGATACTCAGGCATATCGGCAGTTTGGAAATGCAATCGTCCCCTATGTGGTTGAAGCTGTTGGTCGACAAATTGAAAAAGTAATGAGATGGCATATTATTAATAATGGAAATGGTTGTTTAATAAAAAATCGAAAATAACGCTAATCAGGAATTTATATGACGGAAGAAGAAGTTCTTAAATCACTAAAAGAATCGTTAGTTTTACCCAAAGGCTATGATATATGCGTAAAGGCAATGGCAGATGTCCTAGGCACTAGACATAATGATAAGGAATGGATCAAAAATAATTTTAGCGATTTGGTTGAAAATGTTCAAATAAAGGCATACCAATTATATCTTGATGCTGAACGGCCTGCAGTTATTTCCGCGTTTAGAAATGTGCTGGGTAATGAATTACCCGACATGGCATCAAATGATGATTTTTTTGAATTATTAGAAAATAATTTTTGGGCACTTGATAGATTTTTTTTGGGACTCACTCAGGGTAGAAGACCTAGGGCGGGAAAAGCTTTTGAGCATGTTATTAAAGTGTTATTTAATAAATTGGGGTATCCTTATACACCTCAAGCGATAATTAATGGTCAGCCGGATTTTCTTCTTCCTAGTATTGATCATTATCGAACAAATGCAATGGATTGCATTATATTTACAGTTAAACGAACTCTGCGTGAACGTTGGAGACAAATTACTACAGAAGGAACACAAGGTTTTTTGTTCTTTCTCGCTACAATTGATAAAGATGTTGGACCCCGTGATCTTACAGAAATGAAAAAAAATAGAATATATTTGGTATTACCAAATTCCATAAAAAAGAAACATTATTCAAAAATCCAAAATGCAATTTCCTTTGAAAAATTCTTTAGCCAACATTTGGATCCTGCAATGGCAAGATGGCGGGCGAATGGAGTAATCGAATAGGGTTATTATGGACGTGCATTCTAAAAAGCAAAGACACAGAAACATGTCAGCGATAAAATCAAAAGATACAAAACCTGAGATGATAGTCAGAAGGTTTGTTCACTCTTTGGGTTATAGATATAGATTGCATAGAAAGGACTTGCCTGGAAAACCTGATCTTGTGTTCACCAGAAAAAAAAAGATAATATTTGTACATGGTTGTTATTGGCATGTGCATAATTGCCGATATGGCAAAGTAGTACCAAAAACAAATACCAATTTTTGGCAAAAAAAACGAAAATCAAATGTTTTGCGAGACCGTAGAAATATAGCAGAATTGAAGAAACTAGGATGGACTCCATTGGTAATATGGGAATGCAAAACAAGAAATATTGAAGAATGTCGAAGCCAAATAGACAATTTTCTTAATTAAAATTAGAGATTCCCGTTTTCGAGTGATGCTTGAGTGAAGTATTTCATTTCCCCACCCTTCCCGGAACTTTATGCCATAAATAATGTTATATCTTTAATGAAACAAAAGGGACAAAAAGACTTGTGACAAATACGCCGATTAGCTATATTGGCGCGTTAATAAAAATTTGCTGTTCAGAAATTGAGCAGAGTGTCGATACACAACCATAGGAGGAGAGCTTGAATTCTCTCTTATTGTTTTTCATGACCAATCCCGAAGGCGCCCAGGGCGGCGGCGGATTTTTGGCCACCTGGGGTATGTTAATCCCGCTTTTCCTGATAATGTATTTACTACTTATCAGACCCCAGCGCAAGAGACAGAAAGAGCATGAAAAATTGCTCACGGAATTAAAACGAGGCGACAAGATAGTGACTAACAGCGGTATGTTTGGAACGGTTTTCGCAATTGATGATGAGAAAAACAAAGTCGTCGTAAAAATTACCGATGAAATTAAAGTAGAATTTTTGAAGTCCTCTATAGCGGGAAAAGTGGACTCATAATTTAACGGAGTTTTCGTGGCAGTAAAACCGATCGTCATATACGGCGACCCGGTATTACGGGAGAAAGCTGAACCGGTTAAAGAAATTAACCGGGAAACAAAAGATTTAGTGGCCAATATGATCGCCACTCTTCAGGATGCCAATGGGCTTGGTCTGGCTGCTCCCCAGGTGGGGGTCAGCAAGCGGATATTTATCGCCGATTTGTCGGCAATTGATTTGGCCGAGTCGTTACGGGTGTTTATTAATCCCGAAATTCTTGAATCAACAGGTGAGGTGGTATTAGAAGAAGGTTGCTTATCTTTTCCGGGGATCTATCAGAAGATAACCCGACCGGAAATAATAAAGGTAAGAGCAACCGATTTGGAAGGAAATTTATTTGAGATGGAGGCGTCGGGTATGATGGCCCGGGCAATACTCCACGAATTTGACCACCTTGAAGGAAAGCTTTTTATTGATTATCTCTCGACTATCTCCCGTGCCCTTTTGAAGGGCAAGCTGAAAAAACTGAATGTCGCTTCATAAATAAGCGGCGACGATTTTCCAGCCACGAACGACAAACAAATGAAAATAGTTTTTATGGGCACGCCCGATTTTGCCCGGCGGCCACTGGAATATTTGTATTCCAGTTTCTCCGGCATTTCTGGCTATCTAGGTTCTGCCAAAAAAGCCAAAGAAACCAAAAAACATGAGATTTTGGCTGTGGTGACCGGTCCTGACAAAAAATCAGGCAGGGGGTTAAGATTAATCCCGACCGCGGTGAAGTCGGCATCGCAAACTCTTGGGATTCCGGTGCTTACGCCAACGTCACTTAAAGACGAGAACTTTATCAACAAGATCAAAGAGTTTAATGCCGATATTTTTGTTGTTGTCGCTTTCAAAATCCTGCCGGAAAAACTATATTCTATTCCGAAATTCGGTTCAATTAATCTTCATGGCTCATTATTACCCAAATATCGTGGAGCGGCACCAATAAATTGGGCAATAATCAATGGTGAAACTGAAACCGGATTGACAACATTTTTCCTAAAGAAAAAAGTTGATACCGGAAATATTATATATCAGGAAAAAATAGCTATCAAACCGGATGAGACATTTGAAAAGCTATATGAACGAATGTCAGAATCAGCCGGACCGGTTATTGAAAAAACATTAGATTTGATTGAAACAGACAATTATGAATTATTAACCCAGAATAATTCTAAGGCAACACCGGCACCAAAACTGCAACCTGCAGATACATATATTAATTGGATTCAAGATTCAGAAAAAATTGTTAATTTTATCAGGGGGTTAAGTTCGATTCCGGGCGCGCGTTCAACATTTCGCGGAAAACTAATAAAAATTTATATCGGCAAAGTTGCCGAAATTGAGACAGGAAAGAATATACAGCCGGGACAGATTATCAAAAACAAACACAAATTATTTGTTTCGACCGCCAAAGGTGTAGTCGAAATATTAGAGCTTCAGCCGGAAGGCAAAGCCAAAATGAGCGGGGATCAGTTTCTTCGAGGATACCAGCCCCGTCAGGAAGAAATTTTAGGAGAAAGCCAGTAGATGGCTAAAATGTATTTATGAAAAAAGAGATTGTAATCAGTTGTTCGGAAT
>JAAERC010001022.1 GCA_024230695.1 Candidatus Zixiibacteriota bacterium | reverse complement strand
CAATTATTACTTTTGGCCAAAAACAGTAATCTCGGACGAGTTCAAGGCGTGTATCGGTCATATGAATCATTAGCCGGTTTGGTTGGTGGTTTGATGATCCTCGGGATGACCCTGTTTTTGTCATATGAACATACTTTTTATATTATTGGCGGTTTGGTGACTCTGGTTGGGGTTTATCTGGTTTTGGCACTTCCGCCCAACCGTGGAAAATCTGATAACCGGAAAATGGTCATCAAGAAAAAATATTGGCTTTATTATGTCTTATATTTTTTGCGCGGATGCCGTCGTCATGTCTTTACCACTTTCGCCATATTCCTTCTTGTAAAAAATCATGAGTTATCTATTTCGATGGTGTCGATTGTGATTCTTGCCAGTAATCTGGTAACATTTTTTACTAATCGCTGGATGGGCAATCTGACTGATAAACTTGGCGAGAGGTTGATTTTGGCCGGAAGTTCTTTGCTTCTGATTTTCATATTTACCGGATATGCCTATATCGATTATCTTCCAGTCCTTATAATTTTTTATCTGATTGATAACACGCTTTTTAATTCGGCGATTGCATTACGTTCATATTTGACAAAAATATCAAGTAGCGAGGATCTGACCGGTTGTCT
>JAAERC010001021.1 GCA_024230695.1 Candidatus Zixiibacteriota bacterium | reverse complement strand
CTCAGTGTGAGTGATATAGCTTTTCAGCTCGGTATCATATAATCTTCGGTTCTTATATCTTTTAATAATTCTCATGTTGCACCGCACAATATTTTATACAAAAAAATATAACTAATGTTTCGTAGAAAGCAAGATAATATTTAATATTTCCAATAATCTTTCACACGAAAATGGTTTTTTTATAAACATATCGCCGCCAGCTTTGAATGAACGGCCCATATCATCATTACGATCTTTACCTGTTAAGAAGACTACCGGGATCGCCGCAGTATCATTATCGGCTTTCAAATCATTACACAAACTGTATCCGTCAACATCAGGCATCATAATATCAAGCAGGATAACATCCGGTTTTAATTGCTTTGCCAATCTTAAACCGTCTGCGGCAACATTAGAGACATGAACCTCATAACCCGAATTTGTAAGAAAAGCTTCAATGATTTCGGTTATTTGTGGTTCATCGTCAACAACAAGAACTGTTCCCTGAGACATATTTGGTAAATCAGTCATAAATATCCTAATTAGTTCGTTTAAAAGATATATCGACTAAATTAAAATAATATTAACAATTTATGTTTAATAATAATTCTATTTGGTTTTATATATCGAACTAATCTGTTGAGCCCGTTGGATTAATTGCTCTTTGAATATAACCTCAATAAAACTCGGGGCGAAAATCATCAAAAAGGTGATTATTGGGCGTAACCGATTTATTGTCAGCATCTTGTGGATCGATTTCAACTGAAATCAAGCCAGGATTAACTTCACCCAATTCAGCCAATATTTTTCCTTTTGGAGAGATTATACGCGATTTTCCTCTAAACTTGAGCATTTGCCCAAAACGGTTTTCTTCTCCAACTCTATCCACCGTAACGGTATATACCATATTCTCTAATGCCCGGGTGATCATGGCATCGGGACAGGTGGTCAAAACCAAATTGGCCGGATGACAGATGATCTGTGCTCCCAATACAGCCAGTTTTCTGGCAGATTCGGGATATCGCCAATCATAACAGATCATCATTCCAATTTTAGCCTTTTTGTACTCAAATACAGAAAAGCCGGATTCCCCTGGATCAAAAATATTTTTTTCAGTGTCAAATAGATGCGTTTTTTGATATAGAAAACTTTTGCCATCAGAATCAACGGCAACTGCCGAATTGAACAGTTTCTTCCCTTTTTTCTCAGGGAAACCATAGACGATCAAAGCATTTTTTTTCTCAGCTAATTGCCGCATTTTATTAAATGTTGTCCCTTTTCCGAATTCATCGGCCATAGAAACAGCCTCTTCTCTATTTTGAAACTGATAACCGGTGGCAAAAAGCTCAGGCAAAACCAAAATATCAAAATCTTCATTTATTGTTGATTTAAAAACATCTTTTATATTTTGATCGATCTCACCAAAAACCGGGCTATTTTGATATATCGCTATTTTCATTTTATTTTACTCCCTAATATAAACGTAATAATTAATCACTATTTACAACAAAATAATTGCTAGCGCCAGTTGTAAAATCTATATTGTATGATTATGACAGATAAACAAAAAACAGAGAAGATGATCGCGACCAACCGCAAGGCGTTCCGCGATTATGAAATCATAGATAAAAAGGAAGCCGGAATCGAGCTTCTCGGGACCGAGGTCAAATCGATGCGGGCCGGCAAAATAAATATATCTGATAGTTATGCCATGATAGAAAACAGTCAGGTATATCTAGTGAACCTGCATATCTCCCCTTATGAGGCATCAGGTGCCGATAGCCATGATCCATACCGCCGCCGCAGATTACTT
>JAAERC010001020.1 GCA_024230695.1 Candidatus Zixiibacteriota bacterium | reverse complement strand
GGTATTCACACGGATGGCACTCGCTGAACTCCTGCCACCGGTGATGCGAGGCGTTCACCTGGACAAGCCTGTGAACTCAACATTTGCTTAAAAAAAGGAATTTATGACAAAAATGAATAAAACACTTAACCTCAATTCCACTTTAACAGCCGGACTTGATGAATTAGAGTGTTCAGGAATATTATGTGCGCTCAATGATTGCGGGAATATTTCTACTCACTCAGTTGGTTCGATCCCACCAGAGGAGCACGATAAACAATTCTACATCTACAGCATAACTAAAACATTCACTGCTACAGCGATACTACTATTATGTGAACAGAGTGATAACTTCTTAGATAAAGAATTTGTGTTTTTCTTTCCTGATATGTCAATACCTTCAGACATAACAGTTCGGCAGTTGCTAAACCACAGTAGTGGATTATCTGAATATGGGTCAACAGAGTATCAAGAAGCTGTTTATTCACATCCAGAAAAACCATGGAGCTATATGAAGCTCATGAAATATGGATTGAAGAACACACCGCTTTTTGGGGCTGGAAAAGGCTGGTCATACTCAAACCCTGGTTACGGGCTCCTAAAGGAATTGGTTGAGTTATTATCTAATAAGGAATATTACTCCTTTATTGAGGAGTATATTTTAAAACCAACTGGTTTACACGATACAAGACCTTTTTTGAAACCTGACTATGATTGTAATCTGTTGCAGGGCAGTGATCCACTAATTCCAGATGACTTTCGGACAAAATACAATCCAGGATGGATAGCTACGGGATGTTTGATTTCAACAGTTAGCGATATAACTCGTTTTTATCAAGCTCTATTCTCAGGTAAACTTATTTCTGATGAATCTCTGAAGCAAATGAAAGAAACTATTGATGTTCCAGCTCCAGCGCCACCGCCTATGATCCCGGCGTATGGGTTGGGGTTGATGCATGGTAGAAATGAGCCACTAGGTGAAGCCTATGGTCATGGAGGTGGCGGCCCCGGCTACACAACATATGCCAAGCATTATCCTAATTTACTTGGAACTCCATTTACTTTGAGTCTTGTTTTAAATAAAACACTGCCATCAACTCCATTTGGGTTAGCAGATGATATCATCAATAAGTATATTAAATTCAAAAAAAGCGAACAAGTGCATTGAGACGGATGATTTCGCGGCTGCGCCGCAAAATACACCGCTCATGCAGGCGTTATAGGCAATAAAAATGTCGAACAAAATACGAG
>JAAERC010001019.1 GCA_024230695.1 Candidatus Zixiibacteriota bacterium | reverse complement strand
TTCAAAAGAATTACAGATTTTATTTAATAGTTTTATTGTCGCTAATAAAAATGAACTTACTCTTTTTAAACATACTGGCGGATACAAACTTATTGAAATTGAATTGCCCGACAAATTGGAAAATATTCTTGAGATCAATCGCGTTGTTGATTCCAATGGAAAAGAATATAAAATTCGTCATCTCGCTTCAAAACGGGAACATGGCATTTATTCACTGGAAGAGAGAAATCATAAGCTTATCTTGTGGTTTGATTACACGCAGGATATAGATCGTCCTCCTGATTCAATTACCGTTTATTATTCGATAACGGCGGGAGTTGGCGCTAATGGTATCGAAGCCGGAGAAATCACCGAACTCTATGAAAGCCACCCGGGGATAGTTTCAGCCGCGAATGTTTTATCAACTGGCGGAGCCATCCCGGCCAAAACTTCCGATCAAATTGCAACCGAGGTTGCCGCTCGATTGAAAAACCGCGACCGTGCCTTAAGTTTTGTCGAAATTGCCAACTGGACAATTGCTTATGATCCGAGAATCAAAAGAGCGGAATGTGCCAATTCGATAGAGAGGGCGAAAAAAGGTATTAGGCGTTGTATCGAAGTTACTGTTCTGGTTGACCCTGAGAAGTTTTATTCTGAGAGCGAAACAGAACTGCTGAAAGAGAGACTGGGAACATATCTGAAATCACGGGTTCCGGTTAATACTCATTTTACTATTAAGATTATAACCAAATGAGTACTGTTAATAAAATAATGCCCGATTTTTGTAATCGGCGTTTTCCATTTCATTTTACAACAGCGATGCATATTCTCAAAAAATTGGATGTTGATCCAAAAACGATTGAGATTTTGGCCGTCGGAAAATTTGAAAATTATAAAGGCGAAGTAAGAACGCAGAAACCGGCACCAGACACACCATTGATGCCCAAAACAAAAATTGTAATTGAGGTAGGATTAACCAGTGCGGTTGATATTATGCCATATCAGTTTTTTTATGGGTTGGCCGGGATAACCGATCGAGCATCCGATTGGGAGAACAACGCTCGACGCTTGATGGCACCATTTGATGCCGCCTTTATAAGATATATGGCCGCCGCGTCTTATGAAAAGATGAAATTTAACTTCAATTTTATCGATGATAAACATCTCGCAAAGTATCTTGAATTGTATGATTTTTCCGGTGTTGATATTAGCAATCCAAATACCGCGGCAAGATGGCAGGCAATTATGCCGACCTTTCATATCTGGGCTGGAAATGCTGAAAAAATGGCGATGGTTTTAAAATTCCTTTTCAGTTTTGACTTTACTATTATTGAAAGCACTGCAACAAGGCACAAAATTCCCGAAAATTTGCAATATAGACTTGGCTCAAAAGATAAAAGGCTGGGGTATGAATCTATCGCCGGCCGGTCTTTTGATGAATGTGATACCGGCTATGAAGTTGTTATAAGTGGTATAGATAAAAAAGATGTTTCTGAATTATTACCGGGTAAAAATCTACGGGAAAAGATTGAGGCCGTCTTAAATTATTGTATGCCCGGCAACCTTGATTATAAAATCAGCGTAAAAGTTATAAAAGAAGCATCAAAACTTGGAGATAAATCAAATAAAGGATATTTAGGGTATAATACCTTTGTAAAAGATAAAGAATTTTACTAAATTTTTCGTAATAAACTTATAAACTTGACATTGATTGAATCAAAATGTAGATTCTTTGGAAGGTTTGAGGCAAGATAATGAGTGACTTAAACTTATATTCGGTTAACTGGCAGGATGGCATGCTGATGACGCAGAGTCATCTGATGGACCAGGAAAAATACTTTGAGGAACTGACCAGATGGCAGGCTCTCAATACAGGGTTTGGCTATGGTCTTGTATCCAAATCATCCGCCGGTAAATCATCGCTTAATTTAAATCTTACTGTTAATGGTGACACATTGCGGGTAGAGATCGGCAATTGCCAGGCAATTACCCCAGGCGGACATTATATTGAGGTGAATGATACTTTAAATAACTCTCTCAAGGCAGAATGTCAGGTTGGCGATTCTCCTATTATTGTTTATGTCGGGGTTGATCCTAAAAATAAGGATCCTTTTGGGGATGCCGATCCCGATGAAGAACTCCCGCGTTTGCCATATCGGGTTAGCAGGTACCTGCTTTCTCTTGGAGAGGCTCCCAATCTTCCGCTTGAAAACTATATTCCTGTTGCGGAACTCCAGGTCTCAGGCGGCGAAGTTAGTTTATCAAATGATTACTATTCACCGTGTGTGACGATCTCTGCGGGCGAACATCTGATGCAAAAAGCCGGCGATTTCAAAAATCGGTTGGAAAATTTATTATCATTGGCTTCGCGGGCATTTATGGGGATGAGTTCAGACGCCTCATTAACAGGTGAAAAAACTAATCTACAAACTGCTTATCGAGATACGATGTATTTCATTGTTGTTAATCTGGCTTCAATGTTAGATGATTTTTCCGCCGGACGACGGATGATGCATCCGCTCAAACTGATTATTAATATTAAAAAGCTTTTTAGAGTTTTATCGTCACTTTTAAATATGCAGCCTGGTCTAAAGGATTATCTCAATGAACGATATTTCAGTAAGGAGCGGAAATCTGAGATAGGACAATTCTTAGCTCTGATAGATGGTTTTCTTTTAAGTGAGTATAATCATCTTGATATTAGAGCGCAGATAAAAGTAATTGATGAAATATTTGAAGAACTTCGTGGATTGATGGGCTTTTTGGCTCAAACCAAAAAGGAACAGCTTGGTGCTCAGGCTGTCGCGACTGATTCCTTAACATATCGAAGCCGAACTTATCGATTGGCCGATTATGGTTCTTACAAGGTTGAGAATATTGGCGGCCTTAATTATTTAATGATATCAATTTCTAACGCGGTTCCAGTTTCAGATATTGTGATTTTGATGTCTAAGGATCTCTTTGGTGCCAGCGGCTGGGCCAGTATGCAGGTCAGGCTTGGACTGAATGAAGCCCGGGGATTAGGCGAAACCGATCCAGTTGATATTGATGGAACAACTTTTGGGAACAAAATAGCTTTGCATCCGCAGGACATGCTTCAGTCACAAGCGGTGCAACAAATAACATTAATTTTCCGTGGAGCTGGAGATACAGATAAATTTACCGATTTAGGTAAAACTGACCTTATAATATATACTTTGTAAAAGTAGGAAGTAACAGATGGCGGCTGAGATTGAATCATATATAAACGACCTTTTTAATTATCTCGATATTTACAAGAACCGGCAATCGGAATTTAAGACCGAGGCATTTCTGCAGACCTATAATGGTGTTTCGGCAGTTTTTAATACTTTACGCCAGCAGCGGGATGAGGCAGTGCATGTTGATCTTTATTTTCTCGATAAAATAAAAGCAACACCATTGGCCGATTCAGATCTCCGCGAGATAACTGTCCAGATTTTGATTACCTATTTTGAGTCTGAAGCTGATACCGATGGTCAGTCTAATAAGGCATTTTCTTATTGTCGTGGACTCAGAACGGTCAAACAGGACGTTCCTTATTTTGAAAACTATCTGATGCCTCTTTTATTAAAAGAAGGAAGTCTTAAAGATAATTTCAAATTAAACGCCTTTTTCCTTGACGAAATTGCCCGTTATCTTAATAAATTTGGGCGACCGCTAAATCCTAATCTGACCCCAGAAGAATTCGGGGCGAAAAACTCTCCTTTAAAATTATTGGAGCTGACCAGACGACGTTTACAATTAGGAAAAGATCTGATTTCGGATAGAAACTCATTGGAATTTGACCTGAAACGTCTTGGCGTTTTTGATAAGGTGTCCGAAAAAAATAAACTGATTGCGTTATATCTTGACGAATGGGCCTACTGTGAGAAAAGTGATTTTTTCTCCAAAGTAAAAAGCTGGTTATCTGAAATCGGTGGGAAAATCGGAGGCGCATTTACCAGTTTTCGTTATTTCCGACTGGTGATGACACAGCGTAAGGCGGCCTATCTATATTACGGCTTTATTATTATCTTATTTTTATTATTAGCCGTTTATGTACCATCGAAATGGAGAGAAAATTCTCAAACTAAATTTGAACAATTACAAAAAAGAGCTTCCGAGGTTCCGAGCGGAGCTGGTCGCTGATATTGCTGAAATAAAAGATTATACCGAGGTTAAAATAAAATTGTGAAACCGGCAAAAATATTAAAATCAATAGGAAAACTATTCAAAAGCGGATCCGGCGATAGTAAAAAAGGCGGTTCGGCTTTTAAATGGCCATCAGGAACAAAAATAGGCGTTTATGGGCATGCCAATACCGGTAAAACGGTTTATTTCACCGTTCTCAATGAAGAATGCAAAATCGGTAAGGACCTCCAGATATCAATTACTGATACCGGTACTGCAAGTGATATTTTGTCAAATTATCGCGCACTCTGGGGAGTTGGTACCGAAACCGGCTCTGGGACAGTTGTTGATTTGCGTGGCGAGAAAAAATTCCCCGATCCAACACCCGATGGAAAACTTTTACTGTTTAACGCGATCCTTGATCGCAGTAGTAAATATTCTGTTTGTACTTATGATTATGGCGGCAAAGCGATTTCACTCAATAGCAGTGGCGAACTGGCAGAAAAAGTTGCTGATTTCACATTGAATAGTGATGGTGTTCTGTTTTTCTTCGATCCCAAAGTACTGGGTGCGGAGATGCAGACCCATGCTCACGCCGCATCGTTTGTAAGTCTTTTGGAAAAACTGGCACCATTGGATAAAAAACTCCCGATACCGGTCGCGCTGGTAATCACCAAGGCAGATATTTTACCAGGTTTCTCTGGCGAGGATCAATCAATTTTAGTCAGCCCCGAAGATGAAAATATATTTTCTGAAGATTTTGATTTGTTCCTTGAAAAAGTTATCAGTTCAAATAAAATTGCCTCTAATTCAGAATGGTCCGAGTCGGTCAGGAATATTCTAATAAAATTACGTGAATTTCTTAAAGTCGTAGTTGGCCGAACTTTGAATTTTCAAATATTTTTTGTGTCAGCAATCGGGCAACAACCTGAAAAAATCGGAACCGATGTTGGTCGTTCCTTATATGCGCCGCCACCCAAAATTACTCCGATTGGTGTCAAAGCACCGTTTTATTGGCTGTTAAATTCTATCGTTCAGAATAAGCGCGTCGCTCGGCTTAAAAAGCTGGCTCGGTTTGTTGTCAAAGCCAGTCTGTTATGGATCGTGCTTTTTTCAGCGCCATATATTTATCATGATATGTTTTTGCTGGAACGAGCCATCAAAGTTGAACGGGATGTTCTTGAGGCATATTCCGGCAATATCTATAATACATCGTTAAAGGAACGTAATAATGTAATTAATGCTTTCCGCAAATATGATAATACATGGATCACAAAAAATCTTTTTCCACGGTTCCGCAATCCAATTGTGCGGATAAGAAGCAACTATGAAAATTTCAATCTCGGCGAGGCTCTGACGCGACTGGATGCAACCTTTAATACTTTTAATGTTATCGTAAAAGATAAAAAACTTTGGCCCAATCTGAATCCGAGTGATACAACACTTATCGAAACCGATAATCATAAAAAAATGGTGGCAGATCTGAATACATTCCATCAGGGCGATGAGTCAACCTCGTTATTCAAACGAAGCGGACGGGCACTGACCTATTGGAATCTTTTCACCCAGGCGATTTTAGCTCCGACCGATACTACTGTTTGGGAAACGATTCATCAGCAGGTGGAACAGGATAATAACCTTTATGCCGCTGATATGAGTAAAGCCGAAAAAGAATTGGGCAAATCACTGAAAGCTCAAAAAATAGAAAAGGTCAAAGTAGTAGTTGCCAAAGAAACCGCTCAAAAAGCTGGAATCGAATTTGATGACGTTATTGATAATGTAAATAACAATATGGATCCAGATTATCGCTTTGGAAGAGCAATTCGCGATCTTCGCAAAGTACGCGGGAAACTTGATCCATCAAATTCAAAGGCATTGACCTCAATTGATAAATACATCAGCGATGCCAAAAAATGGGAAAAACGACAAAACTTCACCTGCAAAATTTCGTCGATTCCTGATCAGGGACACCTGCATATTGAAGTTACCGGTAAGGGAAAAGACCCGTCATGGTCAGAATTTTCTCAGATTTTTGAAGGTGATGAATTTAAATTCAAGTGGAAACTTGGCGATGAGATTCATATTGCCTTCGATATGCCAGATATAGCCGAAACATGGGGTAAGGATGCCAGCGATAAAAAAACTATCCGTGGAAATGTTGCGATTTTTGAGTTGGATGGAGAATTAAGTTTTAGTAATATTAGCAAAACGGTTAGTATCAGTATTACGCCAAGCCTGACCGATCGTTTGCCGACTTTGGAATAGCCAATAGAAAATTTGGAGAAATAAACAAAGGAGTGAGGGGATGAATAAACCAATTTCTAAAATTATTGTATCAATATTTATTTTTGCTTTTGCACTAAATATATTTTCGGCCAGTGTTGTTATGGCCGGAAAAATAATGATTCCAAAAGATACGAAGATCAAAGTTCGGTTTGATCCCAATATGGTGATTGATTCCAAAACCGCATCAGAGGGGATCCCGCTTCTTATCAATTTGGCTGAACCGATTGAAATCGGCGGAGTGACTATTGTCGAAAAAGGTGCCGCTGGCACCGCTAC
>JAAERC010001018.1 GCA_024230695.1 Candidatus Zixiibacteriota bacterium | reverse complement strand
TTCAAAAGAATTACAGATTTTATTTAATAGTTTTATTGTCGCTAATAAAAATGAACTTACTCTTTTTAAACATACTGGCGGATACAAACTTATTGAAATTGAATTGCCCGACAAATTGGAAAATATTCTTGAGATCAATCGTGTTGTTGATTCCAATGGACGCGAATATAATATTCGTCATCTAGCCTCAAAACGGGAACATGGCATTTACTCACTGGAAGAGAGGAATAATAAGCTTGTCTTGTGGTTTGATTATACACAGGATTTAGATCGCCCTCCCGATTCAATTACCGTTTATTATTCAATAACAGCAGGAGTAGGCGCTAATGGAATCGAAGCTGGAGAAATCACCGAGCTCTATGAAAGCCACCCGGGGATAGTTTCAGCCGCGAATGTTTTATCAACCGGCGGAGCCATCCCGGCCAAAACTTCCGATCAAGTCGCAACTGAAGTAGCCGCGCGTTTGAAAAACCGCGATCGTGCTCTAAGTTTTATCGAAATAGCCAACTGGACAATTGCCTATGATCCAAGAATCAAAAGAGCAGAATGTGCCAATTCGATAGAGAGGGCAAAAAAAGGTATTCGACGTTGTATTGAGGTTACGGTTCTGGTTGACCCTGAGAAGTTCTATTCTGAGAGCGAAACAGAACTGCTGAAAGAGAGACTGGGAACATATCTGAAATCACGGGTTCCGGTTAATACTCATTTTACTATTAAGATTATAACCAAATGAGTACTGTTAATAAAATAATGCCGGATTTTTGTAATCGGCGTTTTCCATTTCATTTTACGACAGCGATGCATATTCTCAAAAAATTGGATGTTGATCCAAAAACGATTGAGATTTTGGCCGTCGGAAAATTTGAAAATTATAAAGGCG
>JAAERC010001017.1 GCA_024230695.1 Candidatus Zixiibacteriota bacterium | reverse complement strand
GTCATCCAGGTCGCTAATGCACGGACCTCATTGATATCAACCGCCGGGTGATACCGCAAGCCACCCTTATAAGGACCGAGAACATCGCAATGTTGAACTCGATGCCCTGTGAACATCTCAAGTTTACCATTGTCCATCCTGACCGGGAAATTTACAGTGATTTCATTGGTAGTCTTTGAAAGTCTGTCTCTGACGCTGGAATCAAGATTCATCAAATCGGCAGCTTTATTAAATTGCTTGTTTACATTTTCATATAAATTATTTTCTGAAATTCCAGTCGATAATTTCTGAGGTTCCTTGACCACAACCATTTGATCCTCCGGGAAACCTAATCGCCAAAAAAACATCTTCGTTTGGCGATTATTCTTATATTGTTATCAGTCAATTTGTTAGCTATCTAAACATATTCTTCACAATGAAGTACCGGCGTATTTTCCTTCGAGTAATTACAGGCGCTAATATTTTCACAATTTACACATAAGCCGGGACTGCTGATATCAATCGATTTTTCAGCAACTGCTTCTCCAACGCCATATAATCTGATTTGCGGTGCATCGCTTGATTCGAATTCCTCGCAGAAAATAACAGGTTGGTTTGTTTGGTCGATATAAGAACATATCGCTACATCATTACAGGTAGCACATAACGAATCGGCTTTGATTGTTTTTCCATCTCGCTCAGTTGTGAGATTTGTAACTTTGGACTTATCCATTTCTGACCTCCGTAATTTAGAATTTTTTATTCATCTATTCATTAATTAGGTGTTAAACAAAAACCGTACCGTTTTCCTGAAAGAGTAATAATGTGACGTTAATTAAACTATTTTTTGGTAATTTTTTTAGAGATTTGCATATTAGATTAAAAAACGCCAAAATAATTTGCTTATAAATTCCGGAAGATCTAAAGCGCAATTAATTAAACAAAACCAATGGATAACAATTAGATAGGCAACAGATGAAAAAGTATTTTCTCTATTCATCAAATCGTAGTTATATCAAAATGCCTTAATGAAGGCACAATTTTACTTTTGAACAAAACCGATATATTTTATTTTTTTCTTATTTTGAGATTAGTTATTTGACTTGGATTTGATGGGAATACCGGAGAAATTATTACCAGCGGAGAATTTTTACCCGGTTGGTAAATTCACTGAGGGAAATTTCCTCGGTCAACTTATTTATTTTCAGTTTGTTTCAATTTTTCTCGCAGAGTTTTTCTGTCTATACCAAGAATTTCCGCCGCTTTAGTTTTGTTCCCGCCAACGTTAGCTAAAACATTTTTTATATGTTCGTATTCGACTTGAGTCAGAGATTTGTTCAACCCGGCTTTTTTTGATACTGAAAAGCGCATAAATGAGGGTAGATCAGGCGCATCAATTAAATCATTATCGGTCATTACAATTAGTCTCTGTATTAGGTTTTCAATTTCTCTCACATTACCGGGCCAACTGTAGTTTTTCAGAATGTTTAATGCCCTGTCCGTAAACTTGGGCAGTACTTTACCTGACTCCTTGGCAAATTTGGTCACATTATGCTGGCAGAGCAATAAAATATCATTTTCTCGTTCGCTGATTGGAGGAACATCTATGGTAAGAACCCCGAGCCTGAAGTACAAATCCTCACGAAAAGAGCCTTTGGTGACAAGTTGCCGAAGTTCTTTATTCGTAGCGGCCAGAATTCTTACATCGACGTTGCGTGACTTGCCGGCACCAACCATTGTAATCTCTTTATCCTGCAAAACTCGTAACAGTTTTACTTGCATAGCCAAACTCATTTCACCAATTTCATCCAGAAATACTGTCCCGCCCTCAGCAGTTTGGAAAAAGCCGGCACGAGATTCGGTTGCTCCGGTAAAAGCTCCCTTTACATGTCCAAATAATTCGCTTTCCAAAAGTCCTTCAGGAATTCCACCGCAATTGATAGGTACAAATGGAGCTGAGGCGCGATTGCTGTTATAATGTATCGCCCTGGCTACAAGTTCCTTGCCGGTTCCACTTTCACCGGTGATAAGAACGGTTGCTATGGTTGTTGCAGCCTTAAATACCGCCTTATAGACATGTTGCATTTTTGCGGATTCGCCAATAATTCCTTCCATCGGGGAAGTAATTGGGCCAACATCATTATCAATTGTTTTTCGCGCCCGTAATTTATTAATAGCGCATTGGACAGCATTTAATAGCTCTTCATCGGTAAAGGGCTTAGAGAGATATTCTTCGGCTCCAATTTTTATTGCCTTGACCGCTCCATCAATAGTTGCATACCCCGTTATCATAATAATTTCTGTGTCTTTCATATTGGCCCGCACATGGCGCACCAAATCCAATCCACTTACTTTCGGCATCCGCAAATCGGTAATAACCAAATCCACAGAATTGATATCGAGAAATTCAATTGCATTATCAACACTATTGGCGGTAAAAACTTCGTATCCGTGTGAAGTAAGGTTTCGTTTGACTATTTCTAATGTATCTGGAGCATCGTCAACAACCAGAATTGATGATTTATTTATTGGTTTCCTCATCTTTTTTCCCGCCATTAATTGGTAAATTTATTATAAATTCTGTTCCTCTGTTGATTTTACTCTTAACTTGAATGGAGCCACCATGCGAAGTAATAATACCGTGGACCACTGCCAACCCTAAGCCGGTTCCTTCGTCAATATCTTTGGTCGTGAAAAACGGAATGAATATTTTATTGAGAATATTCTCTTCAATCCCCATACCCGAATCTTTTACAGAGAGAATAACATTGGAATCGTCGCACGAGGTTTTAATATTGATTGTTCCATCTTCCGGCATCGCCTGGATAGAATTGACCACAAGATTAATCAAAATTTGATACAATTGACTTTTATCCGCCACAAAATCGGGTAAATCATCTTTTAGTTCTTTATTCAAATTAATACCCGCCTTGGCGCATCGTGATTCTAGAAAATAAAGGCCCTCTTCCACAATACTGTTTAGATTTATTCTACTTCTTTGTTGAGGTGATTGACGAGAGAAAAGCATTAATTTTTTAATGACCTCACGAGCGTGAAGAGATGCAGATTCAATTTTATTAACATCGTTGGTTACCTGCTTAGAATTATTCATGTCCTTTTTTATAAGTTGAGCAAAGCCAAGAATACTTCCCAAGGGTTCATTCAATTCATGAGCGACACCAGCAGCCAATTGACCAATAGTTGCCAAGCGATCGGCATGTCTAAGTTGTTCCTGCAAATTTTCTTTTTCCTCTTCGACTTGCAGTCGTTCAATTATAATTGATATTTCTCGAGC
>JAAERC010001016.1 GCA_024230695.1 Candidatus Zixiibacteriota bacterium | reverse complement strand
TGGCGATGGCCCTGGATACAAAAAAATAGCAGGTAAGGCGACTGCCAATGTTACGATGATGGGTTATCAGCCAACATCGATTATGCGGAGATATATGCAACGTGCAAAAGCCTTTATTTTTGCCGCTCAGGAAGATTTTGGCATTGTGCCGATAGAAGCGCAGGCTTGTGGAACTCCCGTAATTGCATTTGGCAAAGGCGGTATTTTAGACACCGTCATTGAAAACGAAACGGGTATCTTTTTCCATAAACAAGATACAACCTCGATTATCGATGCTGTTGATCGTTTTGAGCAAAAAGAACAAGATGAAAATGAAGACAATTTTAACCCGGTAAGAATCCGTCAAAATGCCGAGCGGTTTTCTAATGAACGTTTTCTTGAGAAATTTAAATCATTCGTTGATTCTGCTTTATTAGAACATAATCATAATATTAATAAACCTCTCGAGGAAATTACTACTCCAGTAAACCGTCTAAAAGCATATAAAGAATCTATCGAAAAAGAGAAGAATCGAAAACTCGTCCTAAAGTAACGATTCTTTTCCTCTTCCATATCCAGTCACAATTCCTTAGATTACTAAGGCCCATGCAAATAGAACAAATAAAAAAAGTAAAAATTGTTTAGGTGTTATAAATGATCGAAGAGCTAAAACATTCAGAGTTCAAAAAAGTAACAGATATATTTATTCCTAATAATCAACATCTCCCTGTGTTTTCGATAATAAATGGCAACCACCCGGGACGTATTTTTGTTGATAATAAAAACAATCCCAAAACCGCGATTGCATGGGCCACCGGACGATGGGCCTATATCGATGGCTGTAGCAACAACACTGATTTTAATCGATCTCTTTTAAAATTTATAAACGAAACTATAATTTCTGATTCTAAGAATAAACTTAAAATGGACTGGTTCGAACTATATACATGCGGCGTTCCCGAATGGGAAGAGATTATTAGCAAAACAGTCAAAGAATTTGATTCAAGCAAACATTTTGAATCGGTATACATCTGGGATAAAACAAAATTTAGCAATTACAGAGAATACTACAAATTCCCAGTCAATCTAACGGTCAAAAAAAACAATTTCCGATTGCTTTCCGAAAAAGCACAAAGATCTTCTTTGGTTCCTAAAAGGTTTAAAACTAAAACAACTTATGGTTTTAGCGTTTTGTCTAAAGAAGAAGAGTTGGCGCATTGCCGCTCAACCGGTTTTGAGGTTGATAACAAATTCATGATCAATGTCATTACTCATGATGCAAATCAGCGGAAAAAAGGTTATGCGGAGATGGCTTCAGTTGCACTATTAGATTTTTGTATAGAAAATAAGCTCATACCCCTATGGGAAACAACCGAGGATAATATCGGTTCACAACGTCTGGCAAAAAAACTTGGTTTTGTAAAAGATCAGACATACCCAGTCTATGCCATTGAGTTTTAGGCTTGATATTTCAGTGTTATATCTTTATTGTCAAATACTGTCAATAAGTAGATAAGAAATTATGCCGATATAAAGTAGTATGAATAAAAATACAAAGAACAAAGTTATACCGGAATCATTTTCAATCAATCATAGCGTTATGCCTGCTCCGCAGGTACGTAAGGCGGGACTATTATCCGGACCTGGCGGAGATAAGTTGAGTAAATTTGATTTAAGATTTCTCAAGCCGAATGTTGAAGCGATGCCTACCGCGGCAATACACACGCTGGAACATCTTCTGGCGATGTTCCTCAGGGAAAATCTGGAAAACATAATTGACCTTTCACCGATGGGTTGCCGAACTGGATTTTATCTGACTGTCTGGGGTGATGTTGTCATTAAAGATGTTCAGGACGCATTGTGCAAATCATTAGAGCAAGTGCTTAAAATAAAACACTCTGATGTCCCCGGCCTATCAGAAAAAGAATGTGGAAATTATCGGGACCATTCCTTGTTTTCTGCAAAAGAGTACGCTCGGAAAGTTTTAGAAGGATTTAAAAAATAATGATTGGTTTGATTGGAGCGATGGCCGAAGAAATTAGTCTTATTCGAGAGAGTATGGATATTTCCGAAGTCCAAAATTTTGCCCATATGGATTTTATCTGCGGGCGTCTCTCGGGACAAGATGTGGTCTTACTTCAATCTGGTATCGGTAAAGTTAAAGCCACTATCGGGACTCAGATAATGGTTGACAAATTTGATGTTGATCTGATTATTTTTACCGGATTGGCAGGATCATTGGTACCTAATCTATCAAGAGGTGATCTTGTTGTTTCAAATTTTGTTGTTCAATATGATTTTGACCTGACCGCTTTTGGCCGACGGCCCGGTGAACTTCCTGATACCGGACGGATGATCGAAGTTGAGAGTGATCTGGTAAAAATGACGTGTTTTGCTTTCGATGACACCTTCAAAGGCAAATCAAATGCTCCTAAACTTATTGTTGGTCCTATCTGTTCGGGGGATCGTTTTGAATCCGACCCGCGTAGAATCGAGTGGCTTCAACGGGAATTTGGGGCTGTAGCTATTGAGATGGAAGGCGCGGCGGTTGGTTATACATGTTTTGTTAATGATGTCAAATTTATTATTTTGAGGACCATCTCTGATACCGGAGGTGATAGCGCCACAAAAGATTTTGAAAACTATTTAAAAATTGCCTCGGAAAACTCTTTTAAAATAGTAGAGACGATGCTTCGCGTCATCTCTATTAAAGATGACGCGGCATCAACTGAATAACTTATTCTTTTCTATAAAAATTCAATTATCAAACTGTGAACATTGCCCTGCCTGAGAACCTCAATAGGTACATAGGTTCCCGTTTCTACTTTTTTGACAGCCTCATATAGTTCATCGGAGCTCATTATTGGATTATTATTAAACATAAGAATTACATCTTTTTGTTTTATACCGGCGCGATCAGCGGGACTGTTTTCCAAAATAAAGGTAACTGTGGCCGCAATCGTATCGGAAGGTGACTCAAGCCGATAGATGGCCTTAAGAGCACTATAGGTGAATTCAAAACGGGTAGTTGGTCTCACGGTTATACCGAGTTTAGGCTCGGCACTGGTTAACTCGAAATCATTATCAACCTTAACACCGCTGACCGTTTGTTTCAGAAGTTCAAAATAAATACTGTCAACCTCATTATCCTCATTTCTGGAAAAAGAGATAGTCCAGGGTTGTTTTTCACAATAGAAACTATCAACACCAATAGGATAAGTCGGATGTAAGGCATAGCGTTCTACCCAAAGTTTACCTTCCTCTATCCATACATTTGAAATAGACTCATTTTCAATAGAAAATTTCCCGGCATATTTTTCCAGCTTGGACAACTCGACTTCCACAGATTTAGGCCGAACGATTCTGATTTCATCAGCATTTTTACCATCACTGTCTAAATAATCCAGCGATCCACCCAGTCTTTTTAATTTACCGGCCAATTTTGTATGACCGCTTTTTTGCGCATAATACAATGGGGTCCAGCCATTATTATCGACCGCGTTTACATTGGCACCCTGAAACGCCAGGATTTGAGCTACCTTGATATTTCCGGCTTTGCTGGTTATATGTAACGGCGTCTGGTCCAGATTATTTTTTAGATCAACTACCGAACCTTTTTTTATCAATAAACCAATGATGGCAACATTGCCATGATTGGCGGCGCTGTGTAGCGGTGAACATCCATCTACTCCATAAGCATTGACATCGGCGCCGGAAGAATCAACCAAATATCTGACCGCATCCCATTTGGCACGCATCGCGGCCCAATGGAGAGCGGTGTAACCAATTTTATCCTGCGCTGAAAGACGACTTTGGTCCGCTTCAAGAATAGATTTTATCTTTTCAAGATCACCGGCTTTGGCCGCCTCATGAATTTCTCCAGCAATAAGATTACCTGCCAGACAACATATTAGTAATAGCCCGCTAACAAAAACAAGAACACTCCTCATCATTACCTCTTTAATATCACAAAATTTATAGTTCGTAAAGTTTTCCAAATTTGTTTTTAAGATATTGCATCAATGGTTCATGGCTCAGTTTATTTCCGGTAACAACCTCGACTAGTTTTTCAGCCCGGTATCTCCGGCCATGCGTATGAATCTTCTCATTGAGCCATTTTTTTAGATCACTAAAATCACCTATGGCAAATTTATCTTCTAAACCAGGTAATTCTTCTTTGGCTTTGGCAAAGAACTGTGCCGAATAAAGATTACCAAGCGTATAAGTCGGGAAATAACCAAAAAGTCCGGCTGACCAATGAACATCCTGCATACACCCATCACCAACAGTCGGAGGGGTGATCCCAAAGAATTGCTGGAATTTTTCGTTCCATGCCTCAGGAGCATCCTTAGCCTGAAGTTGTCCACTTATCAAGGCATGTTCCATTTCAAATCTCAACAGAATATGCAGATTATAGGTGACCTCATCGGCTTCGACTCTGATAAGCGACGGGCGGACATCGTTGATGGCAAAATAGAAATCATCGAGAGCAACATCTCCCAAAAGTTCGGGGAACATCTGTTGTGCACGCGGGAAAAAATGTTTCCAGAACGGTTTCCCACGACCGACCTGGTTTTCCCACATCCGTGACTGCGATTCATGGATACCAAGTGAAACAGCTTCGGCGCGAGGTGTTCCATGATGTTCAGCCGGTAATCCCTGATCATAAATTCCGTGTCCGGCTTCGTGCAAGATCCCAAATAAGGCCTGTCCAAAATGATTGGGATTAAAACGCGTCGTGATCCTGGTATCTCCGGGGCCTATTCCGGTGCAGAATGGATGCGCCGTTTTGTCCAAACGGCCACCGGCATAATCAAATCCGATAGCCGCTGATGCCGAACGTCCGAATGTTTCCTGCAAATCAATTGGATAGTTATTTTCTATTAAATCCATATTCGGCTTTTTCTTGGCATTACCAATCGCCGAGACAAGCGCTACAAGATCATCTTTAAATCCTGAGAAGACTTTTGAGACAAACTCGACCGATGAGCCGGGTTCATATTCATTAAGCAGTGCATCGTATGCTTCATTTTTATATCCGAAACATTCCGCTTTTTCACGGCTGAGTTTTATCATCTTTTCCAAATACGGCTGAAACGAAGCAAAATCATTTTCACCTCTGGCTTTGGCCCAAACACCCTGCGCCATCGTTGCCGTGTGTGATAGTTCTTCAACAAGCTTCTGGGGCAATTTTACTTCTTTATCATAATCATATCTTGTTTCGCGGATAGTGACCGCTTCGTTGGAATACTCATCTTTAACTAAATCGGATCGTTCCAGCTCAGTTAACAGTTCGCCGATTTTTGGGTCGGTGAATTTTTTATGAGCCAACCCGGCCAGATATGATAATTGATTGGCACGATTTTCGGCACCTTTGCGCGGTATGTA
>JAAERC010001015.1 GCA_024230695.1 Candidatus Zixiibacteriota bacterium | reverse complement strand
TAGTTATTTGCTGGCAAATCTGGTTGCGAGTACAATAGTGGCTAATCGTAGTGGTTGGCGATACTTGCCTATTTTATCCCTTGTTTTTGCCTCCATCCATTTTGCCTGGGGATTGGGTTTTTGGTATGGTCTGACATTGATTCCCTGTGCAATGAAGCGATGATATTTTGTGCCTGTTGTTATAGATTAAATTATGAAAGAAGAGTTGCTCTTAAAAACAGATATAACCCCCCCGCACCGCCGAACTTTCTCGGTACAATTGACAGAACACAAAAATATTCTGATGATCGTTGACGGTATTTTGGTGATTGTGGCTCTGCTACTGGGTTTTTGGCTGGGCGCCCAGAGGTCTAATTGGACATTCTCGTTTGGCTTAGTTCTGTCTTATAGCCCGTGGTTTGTGGGGATGATGACGCTTTACTTCGTTTTGGCTGCGGCTAATGACGCCTATCGACCCAGAATCGCCTCGGATTTTATAGCCTCTACTATTGCTTTAATTAAGACAATTCTTGGAGTATTTGTATTATATTTATTATTATATGCTCTTATACCATTTCCTTATTCCTATTCTCTACCCCGACATTTTACCCTTTTTTTTGCAATTATTTCCCCTTTCTTACTTGTA
>JAAERC010001014.1 GCA_024230695.1 Candidatus Zixiibacteriota bacterium | reverse complement strand
TCCTAAACTGATTGTTGGTCCTATCGGTACGGGGAATCGATTTGAATCCGACCAGCGTAGAATCGAGGGGATTCAACGGGAATTTGGGGCTGTAGCTATTGAGATGGAAGGCGCGGCGGTTGGTTATACATGTTTTGTTAATGATGTCAAATTTATTATTTTGAGGACTATCTCTGATACCGGAGGTGGCGGCGCCACAAAAGATTTTGAAAACTATTTAAAAATTGCCTCGGAAAACTCTTTTAAAATAGTAGAGACGATGCTTCGCGTCATCTCTATTAAAGATGACGCGGCATCAACTGAATAACTTATTCTTTTCTATTAAAATTCAATTATCAAACTGTGAACATTGCCCTGCCTGAGAACTTCAATAGGTACTTTTGTTCCCGATTCAACCTTTTTAACCGCCTCATATAGTTCGTCGGAGCTCATTATTGGATTATTGTTAAACACCAGAATTACATCTTTTTGTTTTATGCCGGCACGATCCGCAGGACTGTTTTCCAAAATAATGGTAACTGTGGCCGCAATCGTATCGGAAGGTGACTCAAGCCGATAGATGGCCTTAAGAGCACTATAGGTGAATTCATAACGGGTAGTTGGTCTCACGGTTATACCAAGTTTAGGTTCGGCAATGGTCAGTTCAAAATCATTGTCAACTTTTATACCACCGGCATTTCCTCTTAAAAAACCAAGAGTGATGCTGTCTATCTTATTATCCTTATTTCTGGAAAAAGAAATAGTCCAGGGTTGTTTTTCACAATAGAAACTATCGACTCCAATAGGATATGTCGGATGTAAAGCATAATCTTCTACCCACAGTTTATTATCCTCGACCCAGACATTTGATAAAAAACTACCATCAATTAAGTATTTCCCGGCGTACTCCTCCAGTTTTGACAAATCGATCTCAATTGAATTTGGTCTAACGATCCTGATTTCATCCGCGTTTTTACCATCACTGTCCAAAAATTCCAATGAGCCACCGCTCCTTTTCAGGACGCCGGCCACTTTTGTATGTCCACTAAGCTGGGCGTAATACAAAGGGGTCCATCCTTCATTGGAAAGTGCATTCACATCGGCACCCTGAAATACCAGGATTTTGACGGCTTTTCTGTTTCCAGCTTGGCTGGCCATATGCAATGGCGTATTGCCCCAGTTATTTTTATTGTCAACAACGGACCCTTTTTTTATTAATACTCCAATCATGGCCACATTACCAAAATCGGCGGCACCATGGAGCGGTGTACAACCATCCAATCCAAAAGCATTAACATCGGCTCCCGCTTCAACTAAAAACCTGACGGCATCTAATTTCCCTCGCAATGCCGCCCAATGAAGCGCTGTGTAACCGACTTTATCCTGTGCGGAAAGACGGGTTTGGTCTTCAAGAAAAATTGTTTTTATCTTTTCAACATCCCCGTTTTTTGCCGCTTCATGAATCTCACCGGCAAATAGGCTGCCTGTTAAACAAATAACCACAACCAAACCGGATACTAATTTTACTAAACTCCTCATCATTACCTCATTGTCTCACATAATTTATAGTTCGTACAGTTTTCCAAATTTGTTTTTAAGATATTGCATCAATGGCTCATGGCTCAGTTTATCCCCGGTGACAACTTCGACAAGTTTTTCAGCCCGGTATCTGCGGCCATGCGTATGAATCTTCTCATTGAGCCATTTTTTCAGATCGACAAAATCACCAATGGCAAATTTATCTTCTAAACCAGGCAACTCTTCTTTGGCTTTGGCAAAGAACTGTGCCGAATAAAGATTCCCGAGCGTATAAGTCGGGAAATAACCAAAAAGTCCGGCTGACCAATGAACATCCTGCATACACCCATCACCAACAGTTGGAGGGGTGATCCCAAAGAATTGCTGGAATTTTTCGTTCCATGCCTCAGGAGCATCCTTAGCCTGAAGATTGCCGCTTATCAAAGCATGTTCCATCTCAAATCTCAGCAAAATATGAAGATTGTATGTAACCTCGTCGGCTTCGACTCTGATAAGCGACGGGCGAACATCGTTGATAGCAAAATAGAAATCATCAAGCGCAACATCTCCCAGAAGTTCTGGGAACATCTGTTGTGCGCGCGGGAAAAAATGTTTCCAGAACGGTTTCCCACGACCGACCTGATTTTCCCACATCCGTGACTGTGATTCATGAATACCAAGCGAAACCGCTTCGGCTCGTGGTGTACCATGATGTTCAGCAGGCAATCCCTGATCATAAATGCCATGTCCGGCCTCATGCAAGATTCCAAATAAAGCCTGCCCAAAATGGTTGGGATTAAAACGCGTCGTGATTCTGGTATCTCCGGGGCCGATTCCGGTGCAGAACGGATGCGCCGTTTTGTCCAAACGTCCACCGGCATAATCAAATCCGATAGCCGCCGAGGCAGAACGTCCGAATGTCTCCTGTAAATCAATTGGATAGGTATTTTCTATTAAGCTCATATTCGGCTTTTTCTTGGCATTACCAATCGCCGAGACAAGTGCCACTAGATCATCTTTAAATCCTGAGAAAACTTTGGAAACAAATTCAACCGATGAGCCAGGTTCATATTCATTAAGAAGTGCATCGTAGGCTTCATTTTTGTATCCGTAGCATTCGGCTTTTTTGATGCTGAGTTTTATCATCTTTTCCAAATACGGCTGGAACGAAGCAAAATCATTTTCGCCTCTGGCTTTGGCCCAAACACCCTGCGCCATCGTTGCCGTGTGCGATAGTTCTTCAACAAGTTTCTGAGGTAGTTTTACTTCTTTGTCATAATCATATCTTGTTTCGCGGATTGTGACCGCTTCGTCGGAAAACTCATCTTTGATTAGATCCGATTGTTCGAGCTCAGTTAGCAGTTCGCCGATTTTTGGGTCGGTGAATTTTTTATGAGCCAACCCGGCCAGATATGATAATTGATTGGCACGATTTTCGGCACCTTTGCGCGGTATGTAGGTTCGTTCGTCCCAGCCGATCAATGCTTCGCACGAACCGAGTATTGTTACTTCCTTTATTCGGTCGGTCAACTCTTTATAGAGTGCTTTTACTTTGTCAGACATATTTTCTCCTATAAGATTTTTTCTTTTTTTCCCGTTTTATTCATTTTCAATTTTGCCATTATTTTGACAATATTAAAAATTTATACGCCGGGAATATAATAAAAGTTGCCCAAGAAAGCAAAGCGTAGGGATTACTTCAAACGGTTTGACAATTTTACTACCAAAATTTGTACCGATAATGATTAATGACAATAATAATTCTCTCTTATATTATACCTTTCATGTTGTTACAGCAAAATGGCTTTGCTTTTCAGAAAAAGGGTTTTTCCATGAAATATATATTTTTGTAGTTTCGTATAATTAATCATGTACAGAATATATGAAGAGAGAATCAACATCGACGCGGTGGGAAAAGTGTTTGTCTCTGTGCTGTCGGATCGCCGCACCCGACAGTTCCCGTAGGCCAACCTCAAAGAGTATTTACCCACAATTTCTTTGTTTTATATATAAAATATCTTTCGACCTTTCCTGCTTCATTCACCATTGCAGTCTTTGTAGGTCGAAACCCCCGCGGTTTCGACAATAGTTGCTAATACCTGGAATCACCATTATCATCAGCAAGCACCACTGGTAACTTAGTCGCTCGCCAGGCCAAAATACCACCTCTTAATCCGACCAGCTTATCAAATCCAAGATCTTCAAGAACGTATAACGCACGAGCGGTGCGTCGTCCCGAACGGCAGGATATAAGAAGCAAACGATCTCGGGGAAGATCGCCTGCATTTTTTAAAAGCTCTCTTAATGGCATTGACTCTGCCCCTTCCAGATGAGCACGTTTATATTCCGCCGGTTCGCGAACATCGATATGCATGGTATCATACATTTCCATCATCTCATGAAACTCATGTGGCGCGATCTGCAGATGATGACCCTGTGGATCTTTTGGCGCCGATGGTACATTATCGCCATAAACATGTTTCACAACCGTTTGACACTCCGAGAACACCCGATGCTCACATTCATAAACACAAACATTCGGATCAATATCATGCTCAAACAGATACTCAATAGCACCTTCCTGTTCAAGGATATGATCACGACCAAGCGTATTATCAATAAAACCGGATTGCTCCAAAGTATGCAAGACCGGTTCGCGAAGACGAACCAGATATAGGTCGCCGCCCATCCGACGATATGTCTCAACGGTCGATTCAAGCATCTCAATCCCGCTGATATCGCATTGGTCAACAGCATTCATTCTTAATACCAGTGTCCGTTGTCCCGGGTATTTTTCATAGTTGTGCCGCAGTTCTTCCTCGATATGATACACGGCGCCAAAAAACAAAGGTCCGCGAATGTTCATAAGTCCCAGTTGAGGGCAGACCGGACTCGATTCATCATGGATCAGATGTCTGAAAGTCGGATCAGGAACGGTCGAAAATACTCGCGGCAAACTCGATTTAACAATAAAAATGGCGAGTGAGAACACAATCCCGCTTAAAATAGCAAAATCCAACGGTAGCACTAATGTGGCCAGAAAAGTCACGGACATAATAACTGTTTCTCTCCGCGAAGTCCTGATTACCATTTTGATTGTAGAACGATCAACCATATTCCATGCAATGACCAATAAAACCCCGGCAATAGCGGTCCGAGGAATAACTCTGGCATATGGCGCAAATAATAGTAGCGCCAGCAAAATAATTAATCCGGTAAAAACACCCGTTAGATGACTTTTTGCGCCCGATTGCTGGGCTAATGCCGATCGAGTGAATGAACCGGAACTGGCGTATCCGGAGAAGATTCCGGAAAAAATATTAGCCAGACCCTGCCCAAAAAACTCTTGATTTGGGTCCAAACGGTCCACCGTGCGACGCGCTAAGGTCTGCGATGCGGCAACTGCTTCCACCAGACCGAGGGCGGCCACAGCCGCCGATCCAATGACCAACGTCCTGATCAAATGTATGTCAGGTAACATTCCGGTTGATACCCATGTAAATGGTGGAAGTGTTCGTGGTATCTCACCAATTACATTAACTCCTTGCTTATCTAAATCCAGAAAAACCACCGCTAAAGCCGCGGCCGATATTGCGGTTAGCGCCGCCGGAATAAGTTTTCCAAATTGTTTTAAAACAATCATTGTTATAAACGATCCCAAACCCAAAATGGCGGTTATACCATGAATATCCTTCAATTTATGGATAATGATCATAACACTATCGAATAATTCTGGCGATGCCGCAATATCCAATCCAAGCAAATGTCGCATCTGACCAACTATGATATGAAGTGCCGCACCAGCCACAAACCCCAAAAGAACCGATCGCGAGGCCAGCGTTACAATTGCCCCAAGCCGGACAAAAGCCATCGTGACACTAATAACTCCGGCGATAACAGCAATCAAACTTGCCGCAAGTAAATACTGAGGTGTTCCAGGGAGTGCCACCGAAAGTAGCAGTGGGAAAACCAAAAGCGAAAGAGCATTAACCGGTCCGGTTGCCAGAAAGCGGGAGGACCCCCAAAGCGAACCAATTATTGCCGCAATAGCCGCGGTATAAAGACCGATTTGTGCAGGTAACTCGGCAATCGACGCATAGGCTATTGCCTGTGGTATCGCCACCGTCGCAACCGTTAATCCTGCCAGCATATCGGCCGGAATATCCTGCGGACGAACCTTCTTTAATATGGCATAAGGCCGTAATAGATAATCCCTGATTTTCCCGGCAAATTGCTCAGAATGAAATACCATAATGATCAGTCAAACTCCCAGTAAATACTATTATTACTACTAATACGAAGGAATTACTAAATTTTATGATGTCTGTTTAAAAAACAGTTATAAAGTCCGTTTTGCAAGATAATTATCTGATGAAAACTTGTGTTTATATTGTGCAATATGTTAAGCAATACACCAAATTGTAAACTATTTGGCCAATAAAATCAAAGTCGAGCGGGAAGAAACTTTGTATGTTTTTTGATTATTTATTTTTATTTCATGGCCATTGTCCAAAATATCAAGAGGTGTATCAGACCCCGTATTGACTTTCAGATACCAATTTTTTCCGCGAGGTAATTTTGGCAAAGCAAATTTAACTGGTTTCCAATAAGAATTAAATGCCATATAAATATCAGACTGATCACTATTTTGGCCTGACGAATCAGTTAACTGCACGGCAATACAGCGGGATTCATATCCCCAGTCGGGTTTCAATGGTTTGACACCATGCCAGATAATAGAGTCAGATCCAGACATATCAGCTACCGAATCAGTCGGTTTTGAAAAATCGCCTGAAAGAATAGGATACTGTTTACGGAATTTAATAAGTAATTTAAAAAACCGAAGCATGTCAGAATTCTTTTTAACCAAACGCCAGTCTAACCAGCTGATATCATTATCCTGGCAATAGGCATTGTTATTACCGCCCTGAGTTTGTCCGAATTCGTCACCGGCAAGTAACATCGGGACACCGCGCGCAACCATTAAAATCGCCACCATATTTTTTTTCTGACGCAATCTTAGCGTCTCGATTTTATTGGAATCTTTTACTTTTTTAGTTGAACCCTCAATACCGCAGTTCCAGCTGTTGTTATCATTGGCGCCGTCACGATTTTCTTCACCATTTGCTTCGTTATGTTTTTCATTGTACGATACCAAATCGGCTAAAGTGAAACCGTCGTGACACGTAACAAAATTAATACTCTGTCCGGTATGTTGATCATGATCATTGTAAATATCGGGACTTCCAATCAGTCGGTTAGCCAGCGCCTTTGCCATCCCCGAATCACCTTTGACATATTTCCTGATGTCATCGCGAAACCGACCATTCCACTCGGCCCAGCGGCCATATGACGGAAAATTACCGACTTGATACAACCCGGCCGCATCCCACGCCTCGGCTATCAGTTTGGTCTGACCAAGAATCGGATCGCCCGCAATTCGCTCCAACAGCGGCGGATTGGATAGTACAGAACCGTCCTGTCCACGACCCAGGATAGAAGCAAGGTCGAATCGGAATCCATCTATATGCATCTCAGTTACCCAATATCGTAAACAATCAAGAATCATATCACGAACAACCGGGTGATTGCAGTTAAGAGTATTGCCGCATCCTGAATAATTATGGTACTCGCCAGAATCGGGTGATATGAGATAGTAAGTACTATTATCAAGTCCCCTGAATGATAGTGTCGGACCGCGATAGTCACCCTCGGCAGTGTGGTTGAAGACCACATCAAGGATAATCTCGATCCCGGCCGCGTGAAACGCTTTGACCATCGTCTTGAACTCATAAATTTGTCGGCCATAGTTGTTATCACACGCATACGATGCTTTTGGGGCAAAAAAGTTTATTGAGTTGTACCCCCAGTAATTCTGTAATGGTTCACCGGTTTGAGGATTAATGCGACTGGAATCAATTTCAGAAAATTCATTGATCGGTAATAATTCGACAGCGGTTATTCCCAATTCATTAAGATATGGTATTTTTTCAATAAGGCCGGAGTAGGTTCCCGGATTATTAACACCAGATGAATTATGTCTGGTAAAACCGCGAACGTGTAATTCGTAAATTATTGTTTCAGATAATGGAATATTTAACGGCTGGTCAAATCCCCAATCAAAGGTATCATCGGTGATAACTGAGTGGTACTGCCGATGTTCGCTACTATCTGATTCTTCATCGGCGGTCTTGCCCCAAATCTCGCCGCCTGACAATGCCCTGGCGTATGGATCGACCAATATTTTGGATGAGTCAAAGCGGTGAATGTTTTTATTTGAATTAGTTTTCTGATCGACACGATAACCATATTCAATATCGCATTCAAGTCCCTGAATAAAGGCATGCCAGATATCGCCGGTTCGATTAAAGCGGGGGTCAAAGGGGAATTCGGCAATCGGTTTTTTTTCTCCCGGAATATATAACACCAGTGAAACTGAGGTCGCGTTTTTTGAATAAATAGCAAAATTTATTCCATGCCACTTTTGTGAGGCTCCTAACGGCAAGGGACCACCTCTGGATATTTCGAAATCTGTATTTATAATATCAAGCAAGTTTCTGTTCTGTTTTTCTTTTATGCTTTCCACTAACACTCCAATACGAATTTCGAATGGATTTTTTTAATAACTTTATATTATTCCAATATTTGGTATTATCGGCAGACAGATAATATTCCTAAACCAATGCCATATTCTGTCAACAGACCCAAATTTAATAAATGTTGATTCTTCTATTTGAAATTATTTATCAACGCGGTTAAATGGTTTAAGCCATAGGCCGACATAAATATAATAGGTATAGAAGATCCAAGTGATTGGATAAAATCATATTGGGGTGATGCATATTACTAATGAAAGCGAATTACGACCCGGTAACTATTTTGAGAATAAATATTTTATTAATAAAAGGAGATAATCATGCCTAAGTGCCATGATACTTTCAGAATTCACGCTACATTACCGAGTGAATTGGAAATGCTAAATGAATTAGCTTATAATCTGCACTGGAGCTGGAATTTTGAGACAATCGATCTTTTCAGACGACTTGATCGTGATCTCTGGGATTCGACTCACCACAATCCTGTTAAAATGCTTGGCAAAATTAAACAAGAAAAACTGGCTCAGGCAGTTACCGATGAAGGATTTATGGCTCAGATGGAGCGGGTTCATACAAATCTTCAGAATCATCTTTCTCAGAAGGGTTGGTTTGAAGATAAATATGGGAATTTTAAAGCGCCCCAGATGGCATATTTTTCTATGGAATTTGGGCTAACCGAATGTCTTCCGATTTATTCGGGTGGTTTGGGCATTTTGGCCGGCGATCATTTGAAATCGGCCAGTGAGTTGGGTCTGCCATTGGTTGGTGTTGGTCTTTTGTATCAACAAGGATATTTTCAACAATACCTAAATGCCGATGGCTGGCAACAGGAGATTTATCCTGATAATGATTTTTATAATCTGCCGATTCAGCCGGAAACTAACGAAGATGGCACTCCGGTTTTGGTTGAAGTACCTTTTCCTGAGGGGAACGTATTTGTAAAAATCTGGCGGGCACAGGTCGGACGAATACCACTTTATCTTCTCGATACAAATATTAGCCAGAATAATCCAGAACGAAGGCAGATAACATACCAGCTTTATGGCGGGGACAAAGAAACCAGGATCCAACAAGAGTTAATTCTTGGAGTTGGAGGAATGTTAACCCTTCGTAAGCTTGGTTTGCATGTTTCGGTGTGTCATATGAATGAGGGACATGCCGCCTTTATGGCTCTGGAGAGAATCAGACATCGTCAAGACAAGGATGGATTAAATTTTCATGAAGGCTTGGAAGTTGTTAAAGGCGGAACTATTTTTACAACGCATACTCCGGTCCCGGCCGGTATTGACGAATTTGAGCCGGAATTAGCGGAGAAATATATTGGGTATTTTCTAGATAACTTCGGAATTAGTCATGAAGATTTTCTCGGATTAGGTAGAAAAAACCCTAAAGACGAAAAAGAATCATTTAATATGGCTCTTTTGGCCCTGCGAACGACAGCTTACGCTAATGGCGTTAGTAAGTTGCATGGTGAAGTGTCGAGAAATATGTGGCAATCAATTTGGAAAAATGTGCCGACTGATGAGATCCCGATCGGCTATGTTACTAATGGCATTCATACCCGTTCGTGGACATCAAGTGAGATGTCAGAATTGTTCCTTCGTTACTTGGGTCCTAATTGGCTCAAAAAACCAGCCGATCAGACTATTTGGAAACGTATAGAAAGAATTCCCGAAGTGGAGTTATGGCGGATTCATGAGCGTCGTCGTGAAAGACTGGTTGCTTTTGCCCGGAAACGTTTGATTAAGCAACTTAAAAGACGCGGTGCTAGTTCTATTGAACTTGAAAAGGCACATGAGATTCTTAATCCGGAAGCCCTTACAATCGGTTTTGCGAGAAGGTTTGCTACTTATAAAAGAGCGACGCTTCTCTTAAAAGATTTGGATAGATTGAAAAAATTATTGACTAATAAAGATAAACCGGTTCAAATAATATTTGCCGGTAAGGCACATCCGGCTGATGATGAAGGCAAACTGTTAATCAAAAAGTTGATTCACTTCGCGCGTGAGGAAGATGTCCGGGGACATATTGTGTTCTTGGAGAACTATGATATCAATGTTGCCAGATATCTGGTTGAGGGGGTCGATGTTTGGATGAATACTCCGCGTCGTCCGATGGAAGCCAGTGGTACCAGCGGTATGAAAGTGATTCCAAATGGCGGTCTTAATCTGAGTGTAATCGATGGCTGGTGGGTAGAGGGATATGACACCGATACCGGTTGGGCGATTGGAGCCGGAGAGGATTATGAAGATCCCGATTATCAGGATGATGTTGAGAGTAAAAATCTATATGATGTTCTCGAAAATGAATTGGTTCCTTTATTTTATGACCGTAATGGCGATAAACCGCCAAGGAACTGGATCTCGATGATGAAAAGCTCGATGATGAAACTTGGTCCGGTTTTTAATACGAATCGTATGGTAAAAGAATATTCTGAAAAATATTATAGCAAGGCTTTTCAAAGTTGGAAACATCTTTCGGCGCATGAGTTTGCTAATGCAAAACAGGTATCCGGATGGAAACAGCATATTCAATCCAACTGGAGAAATGTTAGAGTTATAAATTCATTTCTTGAAAAAAGAGAGGCCGAAGTTGGTTTTGCCTTAAAGATTACCGCCGAGGTTGCATTGGATGTTATTAAAAGCGATGAAGTTAAGGTTCAGGTATATTGTGGGTCGTTGGATACAAACAGAAATATTGTTGATGGTGTAATTGAAGAGATGAAACCTATAGAGACATTGCAGGATGGAATTGTTAAGTACGAAGGCTATATTGCTTGCGATGAGTCAGGTCAATTTGGTTATTCTATCAGGGTCGTCCCAAGTCATCCAGATATGGCTGGGCGGTTTGATCTTGAAATGATGCGTTGGATAAATGATTCATTTGATTTAGATTTCAACAATGAAAATAGCGAACCTCAGGAAGTTCCCGGTCAGGAAACCCCAGTCGGATAGTTTCAATGATGTTGTGTTAATACAAGAAGTATTTGGGCATAAACGGTTCTAAATATTGGCGCAAATTGGTTATTTTTGATTTTATCAGGTAAAATGGATGACAATTTATGCCGAATAATAGAGAAATATAGGTTTTGTGAGATTTGGATAATTTTCGTTAATTTGATAATAATATTTTTTATAAATCCAGAGGGTATGCGATGAAAAAGGCATTATATATAGCGCAAAAGGCAATAAATGAAAGAGCCTTAAGTAATATTGTCAGTTCTGAGTTGGAGATGGAATTCTCAGATTGGGAAAATGTTGATGATATTGAAAAATATGATCTCATTGTGATTGATTGGGAAAGAAATGATGATATTAGCGATGATAAGGCTGTAATAATTAGAACAAAATGCGGATTTCGTGATATCCCGATTATTCTGGCGGCAAATGAAAATGAAGTTGCCGAGGCTGGCCGATCCTTACGTCGTGGCGCCAATGATATTATTATCAAACCATTTGACGAAGAAAAAGTTAAGCCTATTTTGTATAAATCACTTCAACCCGCGGGAAACAAAACGCAAATCAACGCCGATTTTATTAATCCATTTCTTGGCGCAACTGTTGATGTTATAAAAACTATGGCCGGTGCCGACGCTGAGAAAAAAGATATTTATCTTAAAAGAAGCCATACTCTTTTTGGCGATATTTCGGGCGTGATGAGTCTTTCGGGTGATGCCGAAGGTTTGGTGGCTATCACTTTTCAAAATGATCTTGGTTATTATTTGGTAGCCAATATGGTTGGTTGTGATCCTACTGATTTGACTCCGGAAGATCTCCATGATGGTATTGGTGAGATCATCAATATGATTTCGGGTGCGGCCAAAGCGGTTCTGAATGAAAAGGGCAATTCAATTTCTATAGCAATCCCAACCGTGATAATAGGATTTGGACATCAG
>JAAERC010001013.1 GCA_024230695.1 Candidatus Zixiibacteriota bacterium | reverse complement strand
TATTGTTGAATATATTGATTATGCTAAAGATGCTTCTGACGCAGAATTTTTGTGCGGCGGAAAATATGATGAATCAAAAGGATTTTTCATCGAGCCGACAATTATTCTGACAACTGACCCGCATTTCAAAACGATGGAAGAAGAGATCTTCGGACCTGTTTTGACGATCTATGTTTATGATGATGACAAATTTGTTGAGACACTCGAAGAGGCGAATAAGACCTCGATCTATGCTTTGACTGGTGCTATTTTTGCCAGAGATAGAGCGGCGGTTTTAAAAGCAAGTCGTATCTTACGACACGCGGCCGGTAATTTCTATATCAATGATAAACCGACCGGAGCCGTTGTTGGACAACAACCATTTGGTGGCAGTAGGGCATCGGGAACCAATGATAAAGCCGGTTCGATGCTTAATATGATTCGCTGGACATCGCCGCGGACAATTAAAGAAACTCTTGTTTCACCGAAGGATTACCGTTATCCATTTTTGGGTTAAAAGAACTCTTTAAAATAGAACATAAAAAAGCCGGGTTGAATTTCAGCCCGGCTTTAATATTGTTCAAAAGTGTTATTCCAATAGTCCCGGATTAGTGATCTTGCCCATAAACAAAATCGAATTGGATTGTTTGTCCTTTATAACAAATATAAAGGGATGATCAATCCGCATAACAACTTTTTTGGGTGGAAGATGAAAAGAAGTGGTCATTGCTTTCATTGTGACCTTGGTTACCGCCGCGGCTTCTGTACCTTCCTCATCAACCTTTATGTATGATTTGTGCAGAACTTCGTCGATAAAAATATTATCTTTGCATAAAGTTGTATCATACATTTTTTTGAAATCGGCATATTTCGGATTAAAGGCGATACTCATACCGAGTTGTTTCAGACTTTTGTTAAGTAAAACAGTATATTCAATTTCAAATTTTGGCATATATAGTTCAACTTTATGGTTTGAAAATCTTGATGACCAATTTAACCACTTTGTATGGGTGAATTTCTCAGTTAGAGAGTTTATGTCTTCGCCGTTTGAGGTTTTGGGAAGAAAAATCATCATACTATATTGTTTATTGCCATAAGGAAGATCGATTGCCTGGAAAAAATCATTTTCATAATAATCAAACTCATTATTTTGCATCATTAGGGCGCATTGTTCATTTGTGTTGTCAGGAAGTTTGAACCTATCTATTTCTGTCTTGCTTTTTTCAAATGGAAAATTCCAATCGGCTTTAAAATAAATAGCGTTGATAAGAAACATCACTGTTGCCGGATCAATTGGTGGATTAACAATATCTTTTATTTTCCCATTGGTTTTCTTTCCCACCCAGTCATTAATTAATTTACATGCGTCGGCTCCGCCAAAATCCAAAGGATTAACCTCGGCGTTATAATAAGCGTGATTTATTCCTGTAAACTTATCAAGAACAGGGAATGTATCATTAAACCAGATTGAGTTGGCGATTTCGAGGATTATCGTCGAATCCAGATTTGATAGCATCCTCAATAGATTTTGGTTTGAGTTATTGTTTTCCTCAAGAGAAAGTTCGTGTTGTTCTAAAGTCTTTTGCATAGAATCAAAGGTGGAATCTTTTGCTCCGTTAAGTGTCATTGAAAGAGCCGACGAAATTGAAAACGGAGAGATGAAAATGTTATCATCTATTTCATCGAAAGCTAACTTACGAAATAATTTTAATCCAAGCCTATTATTTGCCTGAACCAGATTCTTGTCGATCTCTGATAAAATATGCTTTTTGTTGATTTCTGTGGAAGTTGATAAACCTGTTGATACCCACAATGTCAGAATTAATAAAAGCATCCCCAGTAGTGAGAGATTGTTTTTCAAAATGACCTCCAAATGGTTCTGTATCGTTTAAATATAACATTATCAATCTAATGCCATTACAAATAAATTCTAAATTTCTTCCCTAAAAAGATTAAAATATGATAAAATTTAATAATAAACTTAGAAAAAAAGTGTCGGCAGACTCTTCTGGGATATCTGCCGACAAAATATTTTGGATATAGCGAAATAGTCTATTCTAATAATCCCGGGTTGGTGATTTTTCCTATAAACAATATTGAATTAGAATTATGTTCTCGTATCACAAATAAAAACACTAGCTGTGAGGTCAATAGTAGTTGTTTTATGGTCAGGATAGCTTGACAAATTACGACAAATTGATATATTGATTGTGTAATATCAGTTTGATTTACTTACCTTATTCTGCGCGGAGGATTCTATGAATAGAGAAGTAGGATTATTCTCAATAATTGCAATTTTGTTATTTATTCCAATATTATCATTTGCTTCCATAATTAATGTTCCGGCCGAACAACCTACTATTCAGGATGCAATTGATTCGTTAGTGACATATGGTGATACGATTATGGTGGCTCCCGGGACATATATTGAGAATATATCAACTAAAGGCAAAACATTGGTTCTCTTATCACAAGAAGGTCCTGAAGTAACTCGTCTTGTTCCAATGGATCATAATTTGCCCACCCTACGTCTTGATACATCAAGTGAGCCTATAATTCTTCAGGGATTCACATTTGAAGATGCCACATTTCGAGGCGGCGCACTTAGTGTTTGTAATAGCGCCGATATATCAAATAATATATTTTTTGATAATGAAATGGGTATTGAGGTTCATTGTAGTAATCCAAAAATTCATCATAATCTTTTTATTCGTAATACTTATCTTGGTTGTATCGTGATCCATAATTATGCACAGATATTTAATAATACATTTGATTATAATGACATTGGCATTCATTGTCCTGGCCCTGCAAGCGTAACGGGCATAACGAATGTTAGGAATAACATATTTTCAAACAGCTGGACGGATATTTTAGGTGATATATATAATTCGAATTTGAATATTGATTATAATAATTTTTGGAATTACTGGGGATCAACCGATCCTTATGGCTTTCCTTTTGGATCACATGATATCTCAGAAGATCCTCAATTTGTTGATATTAGCACTAATGATTATAATTTACATATAAACTCCCCTTGTGTCGATGCCGGGTATCCGGGTGAATTTGATTCTGATGGTTCAATTGTTGATATGGGAGCCTTTCCCAGATTGTTTGTTATGCCATATGCCAAACAGATTAATTATGGCGAACCACATGATTATTTGGTTAGTACGTTGACTCCGAGTTTTTTCTGGACATATTTTGATGTTTTACCATCTAATCAGCAACAGTATCAGATTCAAGTAGGTACTGATGAAGACTGGAGTGTGGCCGAGATGTGGGATAGTGGGCCAGTATCTTCATCCATACCTGAATCAATATACAACGGGCTTACTCTTACCGATTATACCAAATATTATTTAAGAATCAGACTTAGTGATGGATCGAGTTGGGGTGAGTGGATCCCCGACTGGCTTATAACGCATACGGTTCCGCACACATTCAGAGTTCCAAGCGAAATTCCGACTATTCAGGAAGGTATTGATTATGCACTTGATGGCGATACTGTCTTAGTGGCCCCCGGAATATATTTTGCAAATATGAATTTTCTGGGTAAATCTATTGTCGTCACTTCAGAAAAGGGCGCCAATAAGACATTTGTGCGACCATCTAATATAAATGAACCGACAGTAAGAATTGATAATGGCGAGGGTGAGGGGACAGTCCTCAGCGGGTTTACCATTAGAAATGGCGATACTTTAGCAACGGTTGTTATGATCGGGCATGAAAGTGAAGCTGTTATTGAAAATAATATTTTTCGAGATAACATTTCTAAGGTCATAAATCCATTAACTGTTATAAAAGTCGAGAATTACGCTTTAATCAGATATAATCTGTTTTTTGATAATGGCGGTATCAACACTATCTGGTCAGATGGTAACGCGGAAATAATCAATAATACCATTGATTCAAATGAACGAGGAGTGTACTCGACAAATTCACTTACTGTTTTACGTAATAATATTATTACAAATAATGCTGAATATGGTACTTTGGGTTCTTTTGGTGAATTTGATTATAATAATGTCTGGAATAATGGTTCAGGAAATGATATCGGTCCAAATGGGATCTCGAGTGACCCGCTTTTTGTTGATCTAACATGGCATAATTACAATATACGTTTGGCTTCACCATGTGTTGATGCCGGTGACCCTGATCCTATTTATAATGACTTAAATGGTACCCGTAATGACATTGGCGCGTTTCCGTTTTATTATTGCGGTGATGCTGATCTTAATAACGAAGTATCTGTTGAAGATATCGTTTTCCTGATTAACTACTATTTTGCCGGTGGACCGCATCCTGTAATGTTATTTAATTCGGATGTTAATTGTGATGATATCATTAGTTTGGTTGATCTTATTTTAATGAACCGCCATGTTTTGTCAAACGGTTCAGTTAATTGTTGTTATTGATGATGTTTTGTTGTGTACTAGCATTGTGATATACTTAATTATTTTGTGGAGGGAACTATGAAAAGGCGTCTGGGACTTTATTCAGCTATTATATTATTGCTATTTATTCCAATATCTTCATTTTCCACTACAATCAATGTCCCGGTAGATCAGTCGACCATCCAAGATGGAATCAATGCGTCTGTTAATGGTGATACGGTTCTTGTCTCTTCCGGAACTTATTATGAATCAATCAATTTTAGCGGAAAGCAAATTGTTGTTAAATCAAGTGATGGCGCATTAAATACGATAATTACCAATGATTCAGAAACTAATTTGGTGACATTTGATAATAATGAAGATGAAACGGCAATAATTGAGGGATTTACTCTTGAGGGTGGTAGTATTGCAATCTATTGCCTAAATGCCTGCCCAACAATAAAGTATAATTTATTGATTAATCAAAATGTTGGAAGCCGGGCTGCAATTTCTTTGGGCACTACTGGTATGTCATCATATTCTGCTCCCGCGGTGATCCAAAATAATACAATAGTTAATTGTGCTAATGGGGGTATATCATCTTTTTCAACCGAATCTCCAGTAATAAGGAATAATATTATAGCCTTTAATACGGGTTATGGTATACATGATGCAGGTCTATCGGGGCAGGTGCTCCTTTATTATAATAATGTTTATAGTAATAATGAAAATTATAATGGTCTATATTTTGATACAACTGGTGCATTAAGCAAAAATCCTCATTTCGAAAATGATTTTATGCTCAGCATTAAATCACCGTGTATTAATGTGGGTGATCCCAATTCAATGTATAACGATTCAGATGGAACAAGGAATGATTTAGGTTTTCATCCTTATTTATTTAATCTTCCTATTGCGGATGGCATCAATTTTGGAGTGACGACAAACGATTTTATTGTTTATACATTGAATCCTGAGATTAATTGGGGATACTTCGATACGGCTTTAACAACGCAAATTCAGTATCACATTCAAGTGGGCACCGATGATGAATGGTCAAATCCAGAGATTTGGGATTCTGGCCCGGTTAATTCTTCTTTAGAGAGTATTATCTACAGCGGCCCTTCTTTGGATGCTAATAGTAGGTACTATTTAAGATTAAGAGTTTCTAATGGAATCATTTGGGGTGATTGGATGTATAAATGGTTTTATGTATATGTCGGTCATGTAATAAGTATCCCTGATGATTTTCAGACTATTCAAGAGGGGATAGATATTATACATCCCAACGATACCGTTTTGGTTAAGCCGGGCACCTATATTGGAAATATTGACTTCTTGGGCAAAACTATTGGTTTAATCTCTGAAGGCGGCTCCGATGTAACATTTTTACAGCCGGAGGATCGTAATGTGCCATTCATAATTATGGCGTTTTGGGGGTATCCAACAATCCAGGGTTTTACCATTGAAGATGGCGGATATAATGGGGCACTTATTATCTCAAGCGATGCCAATGTTTATAATAATGTTTTTCGCAATAACAATAAGGCAATTCAGGTTAATGATGGATTTGCCAATATTCAACGAAACCTATTTTATAATAATGGTAATCGAGGTACCATTGTTTTAAATGATGGGGCTCGAATAGTAAACAACACTTTTGATTCAAATGAAACAGGAATTGGTATTAATAGTTACCTTTTTGGAGTAGTTCATATAAGGAATAATATTCTGACTAATAATTGGTCTACAATTTATGGTAATTTAATTCAAGGAAGCATATATATCGATTATAATAATATTTGGAATTATTGGGCAAGTACCGAAACTTTTGGAGATAATGATGCATCGTATGATCCTCAATATACTGATAATGAGAATTATGATTATGGATTAAAGCAATCATCGCCATGTATTGATGCAGGTGACCCACATCCACAATATAATGATCCTGATGGTTCTCGGAATGATATGGGTGCTTTTCCAAGATTATTTGATATGCCGTATGCCAAGCAAATTAGCTACGACGATACATTACCGAATAATTTGGTTACTTCACTGACACCCATCATTTATTGGACATATTATGATGTTGAACAGACGACTCAAGTACAATATCATTTGCAAATTAGTACCGATGATGAATGGAGCATGGCTGAGATGTGGGATAGTGGTCCTGTGATATCTGTCATCTCCGAGTCAATTTACAGTGGACCTCCACTAGATGATAATACAAAATATTTTCTAAGAATCAGGCTTAATGATGGAAATAATTGGGGCGAATGGATTTACGATTGGTTTACGACGCATACAATTCCACAAACCATTAGGGTACCAGGGGAAGTTGCAACGATTCAGGAGGGTATTGAAGCGGCGATTTTTGCAGATACAGTATTGGTTGCCGAGGGAATATATTTCGCAAATTTGGACTTTTTAGGTAAAACAATAGTTGTGACTTCGGAAAAGGGTGCAACTAAAACATTTATCAGGCCATCAGATGTTAGTAGGCCTACAGTCAGGATTGATAAGGGTGAACGCGTGGGTACTGTTTTTAGTGGTTTTACCATTCGAAATGGCGAAGATTTAACTTCTACTGTCTTAATTGGTTATGAAAGTGAACCTATAATTGAACATAATATCTTTCGTGATAATATATCAGAACTCATAAACCCGCTAACTGTGATTAAAGTTGAATCTCATGCAACAATCAGATATAATCTGTTTTTTGATAACGGCGGTATCTGTGCCATATGGTCAACCAATAATGCAGAAATTATCAATAATACAATTGATTCCAATGAACGAGGAGTGTACTCGACAAATTCACTTACTGTTTTGCGTAATAATATTATTTCAAATAATGCTGAATATGGTACTTTGGGTTCTTTTGGTGAATTTGATTATAATAATGTCTGGAATAATGGTTCAGGTAATGATATCGGTCCAAATGGGATCTCGAGTGACCCGCTTTTTGTTGATCTAACATGGCATAATTACAATATACGTTTGGCTTCACCATGTGTTGATGCCGGCGATCCTGATCCTATTTATAATGATTTAAATGGTACCAGAAATGACATCGGAGCATTTCCATTTTATTATTGTGGTGACGCTGATTTTAATAACGAAGTATCTGTTGGTGATATAGTTTATTTGGTCAATTACTATTTTGCCGGCGGACCGCCGCCTGTAATGCTATTTAATACGGATGTTAATTGTGATGATATTGTAAGTTTGGTAGACATTATTTTAATGAACCGCCACGTCTTGTCTAACGGTTCAGTAAATTGTTGTTATTGATATTTTAGAATCTATCAATTCAATGAGAAGGCTTCGATAAGATTAAGGCCGGTTTTTAGAACTTTATAATCAATAATTTCTTTTGCGCTGATTATATTATCATAATCATCTAAAAATTCAATTCTTAAATTATAAATTCCTGGCGCGATTTCAAAATCACCGACATAGATTTTGCCCGGTAAGAGCCGACTGCACCTGAGATCGGCATTTTCGCTAATATCCGTGGCAACATCGATAAGCGCTTTTTTTAGCCAGTTTCCGATACCATCGCCATCTTTTTTCTTATCCTCTTTCTTTTTGGCCTTATGCGCCGCCAGTCCCTTAAAAACTGCCCGGGCAATAGTCCGAAGATATATCAGCGATTTTTTGGCTTTGAATGTTTCGGTCGCGACTGTGCCAACATCCTCGAGTAGTTGCAGTTCCCCAAGATAGTCGGAATTGGCATAAACGGCAATTTTACTTATATTTGATGGCCTCGAAACAATCTCAGGAATAGAAAACTTGAAATAATAATCCTCAGACACAGGTAGAGCGAGGTGACTATATTCTGAATCCTTCCGATCTGGATCGGTATATAAGATTTGCACTAGATTTAGATCTTTGTCTGTTCGCAGGCGAAGATTTAATGCTTCTTTGACAGGTGACAAACCAGCCAAACCAACAATACTCAGGATACTATTATCTTTGTTTTCGGGGAGATATTTGATATCGGGCATATCGAAGTTGTAAATATACGGTTGTTCGACAAAGGCTCGTTTCAGAAGGTTATAATCAATTAAAGCGTCATCATAATAACCATCGGCGGCATACATCCGCATACTTAAATATCGCGCGAATGAATCATTATTAAACTTAACTTTTTTGGCCTTATAATTTATATCGACCGCGGTTGTATCATCGTTGTTTTCATTTGCCTGATTGAAATCATCTGATGCTTTACGATATTTTTGTTCTAATAAATTGAGTTTTTCATTGGCGCGTTTGGTTTCGACAAAGGCATTATCAAAGTCATTGGCGGTCATATAATTCAGTGCCATTATAAGATTGGTATAGAGGATCTCATAATCCTCTCCTGAATATTCTAAAACATTATCATTTAAAAGAAGCGACGCAGCGGCACGGGTAATACTTTTTGTGAATAGTTCTTCGGCGGCATTTTCGGCCTGAGTTAATTTGAGATTGCTGTTAGTGAAATCAGATGCGTAATGATACGCCAGACCGGCATCAATAAAATATACGAAACGGTCCTTATTCTGATAT
>JAAERC010001012.1 GCA_024230695.1 Candidatus Zixiibacteriota bacterium | reverse complement strand
TCAAACTGTCAATAAAAAGATTTTGAGATATTATATCTTTTCTACATCTGCAATTAAAATCCAGCCTTTTCGCTTATTTTCAAAGAGAACCAGATAATAATTATCGGTTTCTTTTTCGATTTCAAAGATAAGTCCAAAGACACCAACAAATTCGACGTCGTTATCTTCTCCCGGACCGCTCAATATACGGGTTTCATCGGCAACAATGACTCCTTTTTCAGTCATATAATTAACCCGATATTTATATGAGGCCAGACCTGAAGAAGCCAGGACAAGAAATATCATTATATAAACAGTTATTCTTATTATCAAACCGCGCCATTGCATAAACATTATTGCGCTCAAGTATAACATTAAGATTATAAACAAAGCCGATGCTACCCATGCTATTAGATTTAATGTATAAGAATTTACTATAATATCAAAAAATGTCGAGATCGGGTTAATTTCTATACCTTCCATCCGGGTCGGCATAAACATCCGCGCAAATTCAAGATTAGTTTCAACATCAACATCGCCGGGATTTAGTCTCTGAGCACGGAGATAATACAATATTGCATAACCAAGTTTTCCTTTTTTGAAAAAGCAGTTGCCAATATTGAAATAAAGTTCAGCTGATTCATATTTTTTCTGTTCGATTTCAAGATATAATCTTAATGCCTCATCATAATCCTGATTTTGATAATAATTCCCCGCCGAATTAAACAATGAATCAGCATTAGATCCCAAAGCAGATGAAGCGACAAAAACTGAGAGCACTATTAATGCATGAATAATCAGTTTACGCAATTTCAGTCCCCTCCAACTTAACCAGAATCTCTTCGGCTGATTTTAATGATTGTTTAATATCTTCGGCGGCTTTATCCGATGAAGAGTACTGCGCGAAATCGGCCTGTCTTAAGAGGCTTTTAGTTTTACTAATAATTTCACTTTCAACATCTGAACTTTCCATTATATCAAGCAGTTTATCACCGGTCATACCATGTGGTGAAATATTTAGTTTGTCGGCTATATACGCAAAAAGGGCAAACCTGATTTCTGCATAAAATTCTTCAGTCTGCAAAGAACCGGCTAATTTACGGGCGGCGGCCAGACGTTTCCGGGCAAGTTTGCGGGCTTGTCGGGAGCGAGCGTAACCGATATCAGTACTTAGTTTCTCTCTTCTTTTTTGACCGATCCAGACTAATGCTAATAATAAAACTGGAATGCCATTGAGAATCAAATAAAGCGGTGTGGCCAATATTAAAGGTTTTTTAAAATCTAAGTTCCCACTTTCGGTTTTGATGTACCTGATATCCTTCGCTTTCGAATCAATTACCCGGCCTGATACATTTGGAACCGGAATATCGGCATATTCACTCAACGCCGCCTGTTCCACATTTATATCAAACGATTTAGTTGAGACTGTTTTATATTTCTTTGTCCGAGGATTAAAATAATTCAAACTGACTGCCGGAATGGTCAACTTTCCGGCTCGTTTTGGAATGTATGTTTCCTCAAACAGTTTGGTTCCGCCTACCACACCCTCAACTTTGGATACTTTTTCGCTTGATGCTGAGCGATAAATACGGAAATCAACCAAGTCATCTATCTCCGGTTCGGCGATAGTTTTAATATTGCCGGTTCCATTAATTTTATAAGTAACTGTTATTGGTTGGTTAACCTCCGTTTTTAATTTATCAGCCGATGATGTTATAAAAAATTCACCAACTGTCCCGCTAAAATTCTTCGGTTTGCTTTTAGTTGGTAACGGAAGCACTTTTATTGTCAATGGTCTTGATCTGATTGTTTTTGATTCACCACGATCAAAAAAACTGCCAAACCCGCCAAAAGGATCACGGCGTTGGCGGCTTTTCGCTTTGACATTGACTGATAACATCGCCTGCCCAATATTAAGCTCGCCTGAGCGAGTCGGAAATAGAGCGGTTTTTATTTCAATAATACTATAGCGACGACCATTTATATTTTGATAATATGATCGCTGGGGTTCGATCATATCGGTCCAGAAATCGGTTGTTTTGGGTGGTGTATAATCCGGTTGTGAAAGCAGACTGACGGCATGACAGAATTTTATTGATAATGTAACCTGCTCATTTACATACGCTGTCTTTTTGTTTAATTCGGCCAGAAGGAAAATATCGCGGTTTTCACCTTTACTCGATTCAGCCGCTTTTTCTAATGTTTTTGGTGTTCCGATGCCTGCATCAAGGACAGTTAGAGTTACTTCTTTAGTTTCATACCGTTTTCGTTTATATACAATCGAAGCCGGCTTGATAACAAAAACGCCCTGCTGTTTGGGGAAAAGCATGTAATTATAAGCATGAGTTGATTCCATACTGCCATTAACAATAGAAATATTTGTTGATGTACCCTGTGAGCTGACCTCAAACATCGAAAGATTTGGTAATACCGGATCGGGTAACGAACCTGAGCCGGTGACCGTAATGGCAAGAAAAGCCTGATCCTCAATACCGATAGTATCAGGAGCTACATGCATCTCGATTTTGATATCATCCTGCGCCGAGACGCTCATAGATAAAAGCAAAACCGAAAATAATGTGATTACTTTAATCACCAGTCATTCCCCTGATAATTACCCTTGGCCTTAAATCGCTCCTGATCTTTTTGTAATTCCTTCTCATCATCTTTTAAGGCGTTTAGTATTCTTTCGGCATCTTCCTTCGACATTTCATCTTCACTTTGTTCCTGAGGCTGGGGCTGTTGCTCTTTATTTTCTTCTTCATTGTTTTGTTCTTCTTGTTGTTGTTGCTGATCCTGTTGTTCTTCTTGTTCCTCTTCCTGCTGTTCCTGTTTCTTTTGCTCCTGTTGCTCTTGCTCCTGTTGATCTTTATTTTCAGGTTTCATCTGTTCTTTAAGCATCTTGCGAGCCAGTTCAAGATTATACTTGGCGTCAATATCCTCAGGTATTAACTCGAGTGATCGCTGATATGATTGAATCGCATTTTGAAAATCCCCCATCCGGTAATAAACCGAGCCAAGATTATAATGCGCCGAAGCTTCTTTGTTGGCATCCTGCAGTACAAGTGATTTTTGAAGTTTATCAACCGCTTCTTCATATTTTTCGTCATGATATAAAGCTCCGGCCATATTATACTCAAGTTCAGGTGTTTCGGGTCGTTCCACTTCAGCCTGATGATAATAATCCAAGGCAGTCTGGTAATCACCTTCGGTGACAGCTTTATTTCCTTTACCAACCAAATCGGTGAAATCATCAGCAACTACAAACGAAACTGATAAAAGCAAATAAATGAATATGTAAAACAAATGCTTCATTATTATATTTTTCTTCTTCAACTCTCTTTATTCTTCTTTATCTTACGTTTCTCCGAGATAAAGAATTCCCCAATAACAAATAGTATAGCCAAAAATAATGGGAACTGGAACCTGTCTTCATACTGCATCATTAGTTTTCCCTCAAGCTCCTTTTTTTCCATCTTGCTGATCTCTTCATAAACCTTATCAAGTTCCATCTCACCGGCTGTCGCCCGATAATATTTCCCTCCGGTTGTCAAAGCTATTTTCTGGAGCGTGACTTCATCAAGTTTGGTGACAATAACTTCGCCGTTTCTATCTTTTTTGTATCCGACATTCTCACCCATCCGGTTTATTACCGGAATAGGTTCGCCCACCGGTGAGCCGATTCCTATCGGATATATCTTGATTCCATCCTCACGCGCCCGCTCAGCCGCCTCGACAGCTTTATTTGTCTGGTCTTCACCGTCAGACAGTAAAATAAGCACTTTATGCTTACGCTCCTGCGAGACAAACGCCTTGGATGCCTTTTCAATGGCATCGCCAATAGCTGTCCCCTGCTGTGGGATCAAACCAACATCGATAACATCAAGAAATATTTCGGCGGCGGCATAATCCAAAGTTAATGGTGATTGCATAAAGGCCTCACCGGCATAAGCAACCAGTCCTACTCGGTCGCCTTCAAGCCTATCAAGGATACCGCGCACTTCCTGCCGAGCTTTGGTGATCCGATTCGGTTTAAAATCTTCGGCCAGCATCGAGTTGGAAACATCAATGGCAATCATCAGGTCTATTCCCTCTCGACGCATCATCTCCATATGGGTTCCGCATTGTAATTGTGCCATAGTAAGAATCAAAAATATCAGACCGGAAATAATTACTGCGGCTTTGCCGCCCTGCCGTGCGAACGACAAGTATGGTGCGTTTTTCATCAATAAGAAAATATCGCCAAAACGAGCCAGCATCTTCTGTTTTCTTTTTATCGCCCAGATAAAAAAGAATATCAGAAACAGAACCAAAAATAATAATACAAAATGTTCCGGTGACGCAAACCTCATTTTATAACTCCAACAATAATCATCATGGTATCTTCCTGAATAATGTCTGGCTTAATAGTATCTCAAGTACCAACAAAACTAATCCCAAATAAACAAACAGAATAAATAGTTCCTGATACTGTACATACTCTTTGACTTTAATTTCAGTTCGTTCCATCTGGTCGATCTCGTCGTAAATCTCACTTAGCTCATCTCTTGATCTGGCCCTAAAATATTTACCACCAGTTTTAACGGCTATCTCGGTCAGAACATCTTCATCTATTTCATTTGGCATATAGACATATCGTTTGCCAAATATCGGATCATCAACCGGATACATCGCATTCCCCGGCTTACCAACGCCAATTGTATAAATCTTCACACCCATCGTTTTGGCGATACCGGCCGCCGTCAGTGGATCTATCTGCCCGGCATTATTGACACCATCGGTGAGAAGGACAATCACTTTTGATTTTGATGGTGATTCTCTAAGACGATTAATGCCATTGGCCAGCGCCATCCCAATAGCGGTGCCGTCTTTTATCATCCCGAATTTTACCTGGTCGAGAAATGTTAATAGAACTCCATAATCAAGTGTCAGGGGACATTGAGTAAATGATGAACCGGAAAATATAACCAATCCAATACGGTCACTGATTCTTTTGGAGACAAAATGTTTGATCTCTTCTTTGGCCACATACAATCTATTTTGCGGCTTAAAATCCTCAGCTTTCATCGAACCGGAAACGTCAAGAGCCAGCATGATGTCTATCCCCTCTGATGACACCTCGCGGTTCTCGGTTCCGGCTTGCGGGCGCGCAAAAGCTACAATCAATACCGCCACCGCCGCAATACGAAGGACTGTTAGAATAAATCTAAAACGACTTCTTCCTGTTTTGGCCGAGCGTTTTACAATCTTTAAGTCGCTATATTTAATTGAAGCAGAATGTGTTTTTTTCTGTGTCAGCTGATGATATATCATTAATGCTATTATAACGGCACCAACGATAAAAATAATTATCGCCGGGATAATAATTTCATATTCAAAAAGTGTCAGATGGAATCCGGCGAATCTAAACATTGGTTTCCTCCTCAACTTTTTTTAAAGAGGAAGTTTCTATCTGGGCGGCGATTTTTCTTAGTTCAGAATGCATGATAAAATCGATCAATTGATGTGATTCATCAAAATCAGTTTCTGTTTTGGCCAACTCAGGAATCAGTTTGGCAAATTTTACCAGATCTGAATGTTTTAAAAATCCCTTAATCCATTTATATTGATCTTCAGCAATTTCAAGTTCGGATAAAATATCGCAAAATTCATCGGTGGTCATATCAAGGACAGGGACAGTATAAATCCGTCCCAGAAAAGCACGTATAATTTCACTTAATTCAATATAGTACAGCTTAAATTGATTTTCGGCCGGGTAGTTATTTTCTTTGAGAATAGCCATCTCCTCAAAAGCTATCTCCCATGGTTTTCTCGGATCGACCCATTCAGCTTCAAGTTGTTTCTTCCTTCTATACCGCCAAATCAAATAATACGATAAAACGACAACAAGAACTATTCCGCCTAATAAATAATATAACCATGCTTTAGAAGGTTCAAAATCGAATGGCGGTTTTAGGTCACGAATATCAAGGGTATCTGAATCTTCGCTCAAAAGAGAACTTACCCTGATTGCAATCGGTTCTGAGATAAGAATCTTTCTAGTGCTGTCGGCTTTCATATATTCAATCGGGATCGGCGGGATAATATAATCACCGGTTGTAAAAGTAGTCAGAAGAAATCGGCTTTCGATTTTCCGTCGGCCATCATCTAAGTTGATTTCATCATCGGCCTGATAATCCTTGACATCAAACGAGCCTAGATTAGCACCAATCGGCGGGGGTGTTAAAATTATATTTGAGTCAAAAAATACTGTCAGCCGGTAATTGATCAAATCACCAATATAAATCTCGGCTTTATCTATTTCGGTTTCAATTGTTATTCCGGGTACTGATTTAACAGTATCAGCAGGATTAGTAGCCTGCCCCAATACAATATTTGCGGAAAATATAAAAACAACAACAGTACTAACTATGTAAGATAATAACCGCATAAATTATTTTATCTTTTCCTCAAAAATCTGCACATTTTCAACACCTGCAAGTTTGTTCACATATGCCTGAAAAGCCTGTTTTGATTTCTGTCCCTGGTAATCCTGGTAGACCTGCTCTTTGATTGATTCAAAATCTTTATCTTTATATTGAGTCTCTTTATTGGCCTCATAAAAATTTAAAACATCGTTGTCATCAATTGTAATATCACCCATCACATTTTCCTGAAGGTATCGCTCAACAACCGCCTGTTTGGTGATCCGTTCGGTAAGTTTAACAAGTTCCGGGTTAGTATTAAACCCCTCTCGAATAGC
>JAAERC010001011.1 GCA_024230695.1 Candidatus Zixiibacteriota bacterium | reverse complement strand
CCAAAGTACTTACCATCTCAGAATAACCACTCCATTGATTTTCCTTATCCATTGCTTTAACTTTATAATAGTAGCTTCCGGCTTCATGATCAGTAAATGTGTAAAATGTATCCGCAATCGATGAGGATATTATAGACTGACTGACAAATCCGTTAGAGGGAAATATATCATCAATAAAAATACCCTCACCAACAATAGAAACATCAGTTTCATAAGAAAATTTAAAATATACCGATTGTCCAGTATAATCCGATATATCAAAAGAAACAAACTCCCATCCATCCGACATCCCGGTAATACCATTGCCGCGATTTAAGCCATTGGGATTATAGTTAGTTGTTATATCTCCGGGAAGCGGCGTAAATGTTATACCATCGGTAGAGATCTCAAAGTACGCATAATCGTACCGTTCCTGAATATCATAATAAGTCCAGAATTCAACGACATCATCTTCCAAGACTTCATACGGTTCCACAGTTTGAAAATAATACTCACAATCATTTCTGGTACCGGAGTGGAAACTTGATGGTGCCGAGTGATATCGAGCTTCACTTATGGTGAAACCTTCGCTTTGATAATACTCCAGAGAAATACCGGGATCGACAATACCCTTCTCCAGACGATATTCAATTAACTCAAACTGGTCGGCTTCATTATACTCATCAACATGATTCCATTCAACATTATACTCCACAGTAGAAACTGTTTCAGGCAAAGTGATCTCGGGCACTTGAGGAGGATAGATCATATTTGGTTCCCCGGCCAGATAAGCAATTAGTTTATTTGGTTCCAGGTTAACTGAGACAAGATACGGAATCCGTTCAAGTGGCGGCCAAAAATTATCGCTGGCATTACCTACTTCTGGCAAAATGGCCAAATTCTTATTTTTTAGCGTCTGTTCCCCATATTCCCAGTCAGATGAACAACCATTAATCCCCATAACAGCGTGTCCATAATTATTAAAAACGCCCATCGAATCACAAATGGCTGATATCAGAGGATGATCCGGTACCATACTGCTGTTATATCCATAAGGCAGATAGTAAATATTTGTGTAGGCGTGATAATCCATGACAATAACAAATTCATGATCAATAATAAAATCTCTCACATTCTGAGTTTCCGGTTCGGAAAACGGCCCAGTACCGCGATAGGTCTCATCAATTCCGTTTGGCGATGACCCGCCATCATTGTATCCCCATCCAAGACCCCAATTGCGATTTAGGTCAACTCCAAATGTACCATCGCCGTTATTTCGACGATTTTTTCGCCACATTCCGCCACCCGCAGGATTAGTAACCCCATTGTAATGATATCCGTCAACGTTAAAAACAGGAATAAACCACATCTCACGATTATCAACAAGAAATGTTGCTTCCGGGTCGGTGCCATAATTATTAGTAAGATAATTCATAAAATAAAATAATACTTCAGGTGTAATCATCTCACGACAATGAGTTGCGGCAGTGTAAAGAACCTCCGGCTCATCTTCATCAACATTTGGATTGTCAGAGATCTTAACCGCCCACATTGGTCTACCCTCAAGCGACAACCCCATATTAAATTTAGCCGAAACCAAATCAGGATGATCGAGAATCATTTGATCGACATAGGCATTGATCTCATCTAAGGTTTTATATCCACCCATATCTCTGGTTGGGTCAAGCCGCGATTGAAAAAAGGCAGTCATATCATCAATAACAACTTCTGTTCCAAAACCTGCTTGTGATAATTCCTCAAGTTCTTCAGGGAAAATAACCACTTCCAGATAATCATCCTGTTGTCCGACAATATCAAGATATTTAGTTTTTAACTGATTAAATTCTTCAGCCGTTTCAAAATAGATTTTTGCCTGTTG
>JAAERC010001010.1 GCA_024230695.1 Candidatus Zixiibacteriota bacterium | reverse complement strand
GTTCCGCCGTTTGAACAGACATACAATTTATTACCGGCAATATGTATTCCGGCCGCACTATATAAATCAGTATTAAAATAACTCTGATTCCCATCCAGATCGATCTGGACAATATCTCCAGTATTCCAGTTTCCAACTAAATATCGGTCATGAGCCTCATCAAAAATGGCACTCTCCGGTGATCTTAGCAGGCTTTGTGCTTGTGTGGAAAATGCGAGAAGTAGGATAATAATTCCTGTCAAACCAACAATGATCCTTTTCATAATTCCTCCGATTTTGGTTATTCGATTTTATATTTTAATTTCATAAATAATATCATTAGGCTCTAACTAATTTTCCAATACCCAAAGAAGATTTTGAGCATTAATCAATAAGCTTGAGAAAATAATAGTAATACAGAATAAATAAATGATCGCCCTTGCCATCATGTCTCCTATATGTAATCTGGTTTTCCTATATTCATTTGATATGCTGTCGGATTGTTAGAATCCTTTCACATGAACAAAAATATTTTTGAATTATAATTTGCCAATTGCAATCTCATGCAGATTTACATATATATTGATTATTAGTAGGAAAATGAGGTTCTCTTGAACATAAATGAATTATACGCACAGCTTCTTAATGGAAATAAATCGTCAGAAACGCAATTATTTGATAAATTGCGTGAAAGATTTGGGCTTTTTCTACAGCATAAGATAACGAACGAAGCAGATGCTGAGGATGTATTACAGAATACGCTTGTTGTGATAGCTCGTAAGTATCTGAATATGGCATTTGATACAAGTTTTTCTGCATGGGCCTACAAGGTGTTGGAGTTTAACATCTTAAGTTATTACAGGACAAAGGGGCGACAAAGAGATAAGCTTGAGAGATTAACCGCGCATCATAACGAAGCAACAATGGAAATGCCCGATGCTGATCTTAAACGGCGATTGCTGAATTGTCTGAAGAAAGTAAATGAGGTCAATATTAGACATGCGCGAATTCTAAATTTTTCATATCAAGGCTTTGATATTGAACAAATTTGCGAGAAATTAGGACTTACTAAGAATGGCGCATATATTTTACTTTCAAGGGCGCGAGCGAAATTAAAAAACTGTATGGAAATGGATAAATAAATTATGAGTTGCGACGAAAAACATTTCAGCGATATGATTTAT
>JAAERC010001009.1 GCA_024230695.1 Candidatus Zixiibacteriota bacterium | reverse complement strand
TTTTTAGAATCCGCCAATTGTTTTTGGTACTAAAATTGGATATAAATCCAACCCCGCTTCTGATATTATCCGCTTTTACCGCCCCAACCTTTCGAGGGGAGGTGAGAAAATTGAAGAAATCAAATGATATATCAAGGCCAAAATACGGCGCCTTTGAACTTAAGGTAAAGTATCGCCGTAATATGCTGTTGGGGACATTATTTTCATCTTTGTTGGCAATTGCAACGACGGCCGGGGCGTTTCTATTTACGCAGACTGATAATGTTATAATCGAAATTGATCCCAGGGTTAATCCCGATGATGGTAGAGTGTATTGGGAAGAACCGCCCATTAGAGTACCCCAAAACCCAAAGGGAGGAAGAGGTTTTAAACCTCCACAGCCAGATTCCAGAGGTCCGATTGTTATGGTGGAAGATGATGAACCGATTGATGACAATGTTATCGCGGCTTCGTTGTTTGACCCATATTATACCGGGCCGATAGGTGATGATACTGGCGATATTGGAAGCTATATTGATATAGGCGATTACGGCAACGGGGGAGATGGATACCCTGAACCAACCAAGTTTGTCTTTTGTGAAAAGATGGCTGAGATGATCTATGAGTTTCAACCGGAGTATCCGCGTTTGGCACAGAAAGCCGGTATGGGGGGAGTTGTCTGGATAAAGGCATTGATTGATGTTGACGGTTCGGTTCGTGATGCCATAATATTAAAATCATCCAATTCAAATGCTGGGTTTGATGAAGCGGCTTTAAAGGCGGCCTATAAATGCAAATATAGTCCGGGGATACAGAATGACCGTTCGGTACCGGTCTGGGTGTCGTATGCTGTTGAGTTCGTGTTAGAGGGGAGTTTGTAGGGGTTAATATTATTTTACTGTCCATTAGGCAAGGAGGTTTCAAATGTACAACTTTGGTGTAAATGCTGGATTATCTGCCACTGCCGTTTTAAATGGTTATGATCGTTTGGTGAATGTTTTGGTTGGAATGATAATTTTACCATTGCTTTTTATGATCGGGTTTCTTGCGATCCAATCTGATTTTGCAAAAGTAAAACCAATAAGTTCCGGCAATAATAGTTATATGTTGGTATCTGATAATAATTCAATCGGCTCCATAAATCAGAAACAGGATATTAAATTATCTGAATATTCTGGTGGTTCCGGTATTGGTGATATTTGTGGGAAAAGGATGATACTTTTTCCGATGATTCCGGATGAGATGTTTGTAGGGTATTCATCGAAGATAAATAGTGATAAAAGAAAAGGTATCACCTTTGATTCGACTATTTATTTATCAATCGAAATGGTAGATAAGGCGCCGGAATTGATCTGGATGGTCTATCCAAATTTGGTAAAGACTGGTTC
>JAAERC010001008.1 GCA_024230695.1 Candidatus Zixiibacteriota bacterium | reverse complement strand
GGTGGATGACAGGAATAGAACCAGAATAAGAATTGAAGTTAGTGCACTTTTCATAATGCCCTCAAATAAAATGATTAAATTAATTAATTCTCACATACTTATATGTTGTAACGAATTGACAAATATTACGTTTAATTAATTATTTTTTGAATTGATTCGAGTTTTGAATCAAATTTATTCTCTTGCTTTGAAATTTTGTAATAGCTATTCTTTAAAATCATGTTTGAACTTGAGTTAAAAAATGTCTCCAAATATTTTGGGACACGGAAAGTATTTGAGAACGTAAATCTTGATTTGAAATCAGGGCAGTCTCTTACTATTGCCGGTCCAAATGGTTCCGGAAAGACGACACTATTACGGATTATTATTGGTTTAACGGTTCCTACCGGGGGGAAGGTGTTGTTTTCCAGGGAACAACAAAAGCTTGATTTTGACGGCTATCGGCCGTCGTTATCTTTGGTTGGTCCATATCTATCATTATATGGTTCTCTTTCTGCCCGTGAGAATTTGAAATTTATCGCAAAAGTAAATGGATTGGTTCCAACCGACGTAGAAATAGAAAAGATACTGGATCAGGTTGGACTTGAGGGACGGGGTGATGATTATTTTTCGGATTATTCATCCGGGATGCAACAGCGTTTGAAATATGCCGCGGCGCTAATCAAGAATCCTTCAATTTTGATACTTGATGAGCCAACATCCAATCTGGATGACGAGGGTAAAAAAAGAGTGTTTAATATTATCAATCAATATCGACCTGACTCAATTATTATAATTGCTACAAACGAAAAAGAGGAGTATTCGCTTGCCGACTCAATCTATAAGCTGGGTGAATAAGACTCTGGCGGTTGCCCGGAAAGATATTGTTTCTGAATTTCGCACCCGTTATGCTATCAATGCGATTGTTATGTTTGCGCTGGTAACTTTGACGGTGATCTCATTTTCAGTTGGTTTATTGTCACCATCAAAGGAGATTCTTTCGGCACTTTTTTGGGTGATACTATTTTTTGCATCGATGTCGGGTCTGGCACAGGCATTTATAAAAGAGGAAGAAACCGGGACGGCGATGATTTTACGGCTTTCTTGTGAAGGCTCAATTGTCTTTTTTGGCAAAATGCTTTTTAATTTTCTCCTGCTATTAACATTGTCGATTTTAATTGTCCCGCTTTTTATTGTATTTTTAAAAGTTGTTCCGACCGATTGGAGTTTGTTTATTGGCGGGATTTTGATGGGCTTAATCGGTCTTTCCGGCGCGACAACAATTATTGCGGCAATCGTTTCAAAAGCTTCTGTCCAAGGCGCACTTTTTACGGTACTTTCTTTTCCCGTTTTATTGCCGTTGTTAGTGGCGGTGATAGAAATAACCACGGTATCTTTTACCGGTGGAACCTTTGCCGACGCCTCGGCTCCTCTGCAATTATTAGTTGCGTATGATGTGATAATGATAACACTGTCATCGATGCTGTTTGATTTTGTCTGGAGGTTGTAAAAGACGACAGATTTGGTTTTGCTTATAAGTATTTTTAGTTATACTAAAATCTGCTTAGCACGTATAACGAGGTAATGATTGATATGTGGTGGAAGATAATTATATTTTTTGGTATGTCGACGGTGATTGTGGCATCATTTTTGACCGCTTCGCCGATGAAAGCGGCTAATTCACTTGGCCCGGCTGATGTTTACCGGATTTTCTATTTCCATGTCCCACAGGCATGGGTGGCGTCGCTCGCATTTGTTATGTCGATGATTTATTCAATTCGGTTTTTAAAGACCAGAAATATGGAATATGACACTAAAGCTCTTACTGCCAATAAACTTGGGGTGATGTTTGCTATTGTTGCAACTGTGACTGGATCGATTTTTGCCAAAATGACCTGGGGTGAGTTTTGGAATTGGTCGGAGATTCGAGAGGTCTCAATATTTATCCTGTTGTTGATATATGGCGGGTATTTTGCTTTACGGTCTGCGATAAGTGATCCGGATACACGGGCTAATCTTTCAGCGGTGATCTCAATTATCTTTACCGTTGCCGCATTATTTTTGATCTTTGTATTACCAAGAATATATTCAGTTTTTTCGCAACATCCCAGTGACTCGATCGTTGATGGAACCGGAAAGATAACAATGGGTGTTACAGTTAGGATGATATTTTTCTCATCGCTGATAATGTTTACTGCGCTGTTTTTCTGGATATATAATCTTTCTGTAAGAATTGCCAGATTATCAAAAAATACATTACTGGAGAATAAATAATGGATTCTAATTATGTTGTTATGATAGTGACCCTGATTATATGGGTCGGCCTGTTTTTATATCTTTTCTCACTTGATCGCAAGGTCCAAAAACTGGAAAAGAAAAATGAAGCCTAAATATATAATAGGTACAATAATAATTATAGTCTTTGCCGGTTGGGGATTTTCTGCATTTTTAGAAACAACGGTTAAATATGTCTCATTTGCCGATGCTCGCGAGGCGACCCGTACTGTGCAGGTTGTTGGCGGAATAGATTTTGATAATGTCAATTATGATGCCGAGAATGCAGAGCTTGTTTTTGTTATCTATGATCTGGAAGCTGAAGAT
>JAAERC010001007.1 GCA_024230695.1 Candidatus Zixiibacteriota bacterium | reverse complement strand
GCCCAAATCAACATTACGGTATTTGATGGCGATCTCTTCACCGGGATAAGTAACAAGCTGATATCCAATCGGCGGAGCAATAAGTTTAGTCGGGTTGGACCAGACTTCATATGAGTGCGTGAAAAACCCGGGGAACAACATCAGCAATAAAACCCCAAAGATACCAGATACGGCCAATCTTTTTAGATTTTTCCAAATCGGAGAACTTGAAACCGCAGCTCCAAAATCAAGATTTGCGCTCTCCTTTTGAGCCTGCATAAGTGTTGCCGCAACCAGCGGAGCCGAATACCCACTTATATTTGGTCTGTTTTTCGCTGTAAACTGTAACGCGGCAATAAGACGACCTTTTAAGTTTGGATATTTCTTTTCAAGCCGTAATGCGATAATCTCATTGTTGTTTGAAAACAGTTTTGAAAAACATAATACCCAGAAAAAATATATCGATGATAAAGCGGACAGAGTCAATAATGTAATTTTGGCCCATACCGGAAGAATCAATACTGTCGCGGTCAGAGATAATAAAACCGCGGTAATAATTAATACCACAGTAATCCCGAGCAACCCGGCAAAAAGCAATATCAGCCGTTCCCGATACAAAACAGACCTGATACGTGATCTTAACTCTAATATTTTTTCATTTATTTCCATAAGTCTAAATTTGCCCTAATTGGTTAAAGCATAAACAAGAATATTCATCCCCATTTTCAATGCGTCATTTCGTTTTTCGGAAGAGTCATTATGCACCGCAGGATCCTCCCAGCCATCGCCGATATCAGATTCATAAAGATAATACAGCGCCACCCGGCCATCAATGATGATCGCAAATCCCTGTGGCGGTTGATTGTCATGTTCATGGATCTTAGGCGGGCCATTGGGAAAATCATAGTAACTATGGTAAATATCATGATCAAAAGGAAGTTCCACCAGTTGCCGCTCTGGAAATAACAATCCTATCTCATTGCGAAGGTTTTTATCCATCCCATAGGAGTCATTTATAAAAAGGAAACCGCCATTATCAAGATAACTGCGTAGTCGTTCCTGCTCATCACCTGTAAATTTGATTATTCCATGTCCGGTGGCAAACAGAAATGGATACTGAAAGAGGTTATTTTCGGTTATCAACACCGTTTTTTCAAGCGTGTCAACCGGGAAATTGCTGTTATCACGAACAAATTTTAAGAAATTAGGTAAAGCCGAACCACCCCAATACCAATCGCCGCCACCGCTATAATGTAAACGGGCGACTGAAACAGCGGAGGGACTAACATGATCTTCATTTTGCAGACGAGCCGGGGCATTTCCCAAAATTCTGCGTAATTCCGGAGTTTG
>JAAERC010001006.1 GCA_024230695.1 Candidatus Zixiibacteriota bacterium | reverse complement strand
TATTGCCAATGCGCCGTCAATAACAGCCAAGCCAACAAAAATATAAAAAATCAGCTCGAGATTCTCCGGTGCCATAGTTGATACCAACCCGCCGCTCTCTTCGATATAATATGCAATCGCAACTATAGCAACAGGGATTAAAGCATTGATCAAAAGCCCGATATAGATCGGCTTAACCAAAACAGCATTAATATCAATATCATATTTGCTCATAATAGTCCTCTTTTATCTAAAAGGGCAAAATGCCAAAGGTTTTTTTGAAGTATTGTTGTTTTGATACATAAATTTCCTGGGCGGCTAACGATTCTTCTAATAATGAATAATTTGGCCGAAGTAGCAGGAAAACCACAACCGATACACCCCCAAAACAATAAAGATATTCTATTAAACCAGTTATAAAAAATAATATAAATCCATATATGGCCACAGCTTCTATGGTAGCAAAAATAAAAATTGACCTTTGAAAAGCCTGTTCGTTAAAATCAGTCGCAAACGACGCTTCAGAATTAATTATTGGCCTAAGAAAACTCTTTTTTCTTATATAATAAGCCAAACCAAAACAGAACAATGAAACAAGCATTAAAATATATGGCAGGAATCGAGCAACCTTGGGATCAGCTTGTGATTTCATTTCACCACCTGAGTTTGCAATGGTCAAAGCAATCAGCAAATAAGTGGCGGGCGCCACAATATTAAATACTAAACCCATCCAAAATATCTTTCTATAGATTTTCTTTAAGTCCACTCCATATTGATTCAATTCATTTTCTCCTTGTTTTGCGGACCTGTTTGAAGAAAAGCTGTATCAGTTCCACTGCTTCCTGTTCCAACACCCCTGAGATAATCTCTATTCGATGATTTAACCTGGTATCGGTCGGGATATTAAAAAGCGAATCACAAGCGCCAAATCTTTGGTCTGGGGCACCATAAACAATCGTCTTGACTCTTGATAATACTGCCGCTCCGGCGCACATGGCACATGGTTCAATA
>JAAERC010001005.1 GCA_024230695.1 Candidatus Zixiibacteriota bacterium | reverse complement strand
GTTTAGACAAAGGATACCGTAATGCTAGATTCATAATCAGCATCATCGAAAACCGCTGTCTGTCAATTTTCACCTCGATCTGACACCAAATGACAAATTCGATAGTTTATTGACCGATTTCTGATCAATCGATCGGTAATTTTGCAAAAACTCTGGCATGATCGTGATCAGCATTACTGAAAATGTCCACTTCTAAATTTTCAGCCGATTCTGAGTCAGTCAGAAAAATCGATAATTGATCATTAATTGATCAATATTGATCGATCTGTCAAGCATAGAGTCAAGATAATGTTAGGTTCATAATCAGGCTACCAACTGGCCAAGTTACGGCACAAACAACAAAGTTGGTCAGGGTCGGGAAATTGTACATTAACTTCAAAGCAAATGAAAAATAACAAAATGCACACCTAGAAACATGAGAATAGAACCAGCCAACTTGCACTGACCTGCAGTGTTTAAAAATATCAACGCCAAAGTGATCCGACCATGCAATCAGCTGTGGGCCACGTCAAAACATCGATATCCGATTCCTCGAAATTTCAGACTTTTGCATCCATGGATGCCCAGGGTTTGGGGCCACTAACCATCTCTGTTTTGAACCAAAACCCAATTATGACCTCGTCCATGGATGGTGTGATTGAGCTGAAGATTGGTGTACAGAGGGTTGATGGGGCCTAGAATTCTAGTTTGGGTATTGCTTCGACTCCATGGTTCAAAGTTGACCTCGATCCAAAGTGACGACGCTGCTACAAATCGTTTCTTTTCATTATTTCATTATTCCATATTTCTTTTCTGTTTCTACTCTTCAACAATTGCAATATGAATAAATAACCAACCAATAATATGACCAATATTGATATACAATACATAACTAACAAAACAGCCACACTGTCATTTCACATCAG
>JAAERC010001004.1 GCA_024230695.1 Candidatus Zixiibacteriota bacterium | reverse complement strand
TGGGACATTTTTGGTTGTTCTTCTATTCGCATATATTATTTATCGCGGGATAGCGATTGCCGCCCGATGTCGATCCAAATTTGCGTCCAATTTAGCATGGGGAGCGGTTACAATATTGTTTTTCCAATTTTTTGTTAATGTCGGAATGACCTTCGGATTGACCCCGGTAACCGGATTACCTTTGCCGCTGCTCAGTTATGGAGGGACATCGATGATTTTATCATGGACCTTAATTGGATTTATAATTTTGGCCGATTATCATTGGACGGAATATTAGGTAGCCATGATTAGGCGGGGTAACCTCTCAGGTTCAGTTAGAAATCTCTGTATCGTTACTTTTCTGCTAATTTTTATTTTGATATCAGTATCTTCAGGAGAGAGTCTTAAAAATCGGTTTACCAGCGAAGCCATTACTATGGCTGAACAATTAAAATCATTTAGATCAGTTGGTACTATTTATATTGGTGAAACCAAAGGTGCCTTTGAAATAATCTATTCTCACCCTGGATCAAACAGAACGACTCTGACTTTGGAGAATTTTCAAATCACACAAGTATTCGATGGCCAAAAAGCCTGGATGAAGGACCAGAACGGGCAAGTAATGGAATTGACTGGGCCGGATAAAAGACAGCTTGTTAATACGAGCTGGCTGTTAGGCAAAGCATATCTGCAGGAAAACGCAAATCCAGACGAAGTACTGTTTTTAAAAGATACGGTTATTGATGACGAAAACTATTCCATTTATTCTGCTTTACCAGAAAGCGGCGATTCTCTGAGATTATTCTATAACTCCAAAACCTGCAGAATTGAAATTATAAGTGAATGCCTCGATGATTTGGATATATTAACATTTTTATCAGATTTTCGAGACGTTGATGGCTTTGAAATGGCATTCGGACATGATACCAAATCAGTCATATCAGAACTAAATTCAACTCTAGAGATTAATCAAATTGAGGTTAATCAGAAGTATGATGATTCCCTGTTTGTTTTTGATATGACATCGCCGGATGATTATTTCTTTCCTGATAACGCCGATTCAATTGTTGTTCCAATGCTTTATATAAGAGGTCATATTTTTATCAAAGCCGCTATTGATGATAACCCGGCTGTGTATTTCATATTGGATTCTGGCGCTGGAATAAATTTCCTGAGCAGAAAATATGCGGACAGTTTGGGTTTAAATTTATCTGGCGGAATTCCATCAAAAGGTATGGCGGGTTATGAAACTACGGGTATCACAAATTTAGATTCATTAACAATTGGCGGAATAAAGCTGTTTAACCAAAATGTAGCTATTATTGATTTATCCAACATTGGCAAAAATGTGCCCGAAGGTATGTTGGGCGGTTTGCTTGGTTATGACCTTCTATCCCGTTTCCCTATAAGAATAGACTATCTAAATCAGGCTGTAATTATTTATAACCCGGAAGCATATAGAGCTCCCTCAGTAGATTATGCGATAAACTTAGAGTATAACATGAAGGTGCCAATTGTTGACGCCGAAATATGTGGTATTCCTGGTAAGTTCCTGCTTGATCTGGGGAATGCCTTTGGTTTGATATTGCATAAACCATTTATTGATAATAATAGTCTTAAAAATAAATTTGCCGATATTAATAAAATTGCTAATGGAATATCGGGAGTGGGCGGAAAATCGGAAACTTATTCAGCAATCGCCGATTATTTTTCTTTTGGCCCGGCTCATCTAAAGGAGCTTAGAGTTTTGGTCGCAGAAGGGGAGCAGGGAATTATAAAATCGACTGATGTAGATGGAAATATTGGTAATGGATTGCTGCAAAATTTTTCAGTTATATTTGATTATCCAAAAAAGAAAATTTATATTTTGCCACTTGAGAAATGAGTCATATATTTTGTATAAGAAATTAAAGACAGTTAGTTAAACGGAGGTATTTCTTGACAAAAAGAAGTTTTAATCTAAGGTTTGTATTTATAATAATTTTGATATTTGTTTCTTCATCCAATCTATTTGCCGTTGAAAAAAGAAAAATCGGTTTTGGAAACAATCATTTTGTTGGCGGCCGTTTTGGGGCATGGACGATGACCACTGACGCGAGTGTTCTTGACTCTCTGACTGATTTCTCAAACGGTGCTCTTTTTGCTGAGTTTTTCTATGCCCACCGAATTGCACCATTTATTTCAGGCGAGTTTACATTCGGCATTTTCAGTCAGGGCGATTTGGAATATAATACTGCTACTGAAGTCACAACCGGAGTCACAAAATTGTACCCAGTTTTTATATCGGCGAAACTATATCCGTTATCAAAATATGAGAATATTTCACTATGGCCATATGTTAGAATTGGCGGCGGCTTGGTTTATGGTACCCGCGATTTTACCTCAAATTATCTTGGCGATCCGATCAATTATTCTGTTGAGGAAAGTGAAGCAAAAATTACATATACTTGGGGTTTTGGAATTGACTGGCCGATTGCCGATCAAATTGGCTTAAATATTGATTTTAAAACTACTCCAGTAAAATTTAAGGATGATTCTTTGGCCGGGTTAAACGATTATTCCGGCTGGAGTCTTACAGTTGGTGTTGGATATATATTGAAATCAAAATAAAGGGATATGGAAAATAAAAGGAGTTAAACATGTCTGTTAAAATTGGTATTAATGGTTTTGGACGTATTGGCCGACTCGTTTTTAGAAGAGCAATGGCATCGTCTATGGAAGTCGTGGGAATCAACGATATAACCGATGCACCTACATTGGCACATCTATTAAAATATGATTCGGTACATGGAAAATACAAAGGCGAAATTGCTGTCGATGGTAGCGCCATTGTTGTTGATGGTAAAAAGATTCCGATAACTGCCGAAAGAGATCCGGCTGACCTGCCGTGGAAAGCTCTTGGAGCTGATATCGTTATGGAATCAACCGGTCTGTTTCGCGACAAAGAATCGGCTGGGAAACATATTGCCGCCGGGGCAAAAAAAGTGGTGATCTCAGCTCCTGCAAAAGAACCGGATGGTACATTTGTTTTGGGCGTCAATGATAATTTATATGAGAAAGCCAATCATCATATTATTTCAATTGGTAGTTGTACAACAAACTGTTTGTCTCCAGTTGCAAAGGTTTTACTGGACAGTTTTGGGATCGTAAAAGGATTTATGACAACCACTCATGCCTATACAAATGGTCAGAGAATTCTCGATACTCCTCATAAGGATCTCAGACGTGCTCGTGCCGCCGCCGTATCGATGATCCCGACCACAACCGGTGCCGCCAAAGCAGTTGCTCTCGCTATCCCGGAACTTAAAGGCAAAATCGATGGTTGCGCTATTCGTGTTCCAACACCGGATGCATCTATTGTTGATCTCGTAGCAATTCTTGGCAAAGAGGTTACAGTAGAAGAACTTAATGGTGCAATGAAAACAGCCGCTGATGGACCCATGAAGGGATTTTTAGAATATTCTGATGAACCGTTAGTTTCGATCGATATCGTCGGTAACTCACATAGTTCCGTATTCGATTCAAAGATGACTATGGTGCAGGGTAATTTTGTAAAAGTCTTCTCGTGGTATGATAACGAGTGGGGATTCTCCTGCCGTATGGTTGATATGGCCAAGAAGATGCTGTAGATAAATCAAGGTTCCCTTATTAGATAAGGGAACCTTTTCTTATTAGAGGTGATTTATGAATAAATTGTTGATCACAGATATAGATTATAAAGGCAAGAAGGTTTTAATGCGGGCCGATTTTAATGTCCCGCTTGACAAAAATCAAAATATTTCAAATGATCGTCGTATAGTGGCCGCGCTTCCAACAATTAAAAAAATTATTGCTGATGGCGGACGAGTAGTCTTATGTAGTCATCTTGGCCGACCTAAAGGCAAGATCGTTCCTGAGATGTCCTTGAAACCTGTTTCCATAAGATTGTCTGAGCTTCTTGGGCAAGAAGTGAAAATCGCTCCGGATTGCATTGGTGAAAAATCTTTAAAAATGTCCCAATCACTTATGGATGGCGAAGTTCTGCTTTTAGAAAACCTTCGGTACCACAAAGAAGAAACTGACAATGATCCGTCGTTTGCCGAACAGCTTGCCAAACATGGTGAACTTTATGTCAACGATGCTTTTGGA
>JAAERC010001003.1 GCA_024230695.1 Candidatus Zixiibacteriota bacterium | reverse complement strand
TAAGTGGGATTTGGGCGCTATTAGTATTCGTAATACTAATTGCCGTGGTAATTACAATGGAAGCCGTAATATAGTAATTTTACGGTACTATTTATGACAATTGATATCTGTGCTATTGCATCATGAGTGAATTTTTGGGGTGTCTTTCATTGCAAACAACAAGCAGTAAAATTCCGAGAAATTTTGAATTTATCAACAGTAAATGGCAACATCGTGTTCTCATTTGGGGGGAATTATGCTGTTCAGATAAATACATACATCAAGGAATGTTAGGTGAACTCTTAATTACTAAATTCCGAGACTCACAACTTATATTAGTTTGACGATGATTGAAATTCCAAAAATGCAAAATCGTCCCGTTGTTCGCCTGATCGAACCTATTATAAGGTTTATGCATATCCAGGCAATGGGCGGCGTGGTTTTATTCTGTTGTACAATGGTTGCTCTTTGGGCCGCGAACTCTCAATTTGCCTCATGGTATGAATCATTTTGGAATCAAACTTTGGGTATTACCATAGGGAATTTCAGCATGTCATACCCAATATGGTATTGGGTAAATGATGCACTAATGGTAATTTTCTTCTTTGTAATCGGATTAGAAATCAAAAGAGAACTAACAACCGGAGAATTGAGTGAAAAACGGAAAATTATATTGCCCGTTGCCGCCGCCTTAGGCGGAGCAATAACTCCGGCTTTAATTTACATATTCATTATTCAAGACCAGCCTGGACAGGAAGGCTGGGCAATTCCAATGGCGACCGACATTGCCTTTGTGGTCGGCGCATTGAGTATATTGGGTAAACGTGTACCTCATAGCCTTAAAATATTTCTATTGTCTGTAGCAATAGTCGATGATTTACTTGCCGTTTCTGTCATAGCCTTATTTTATACAGAGTCCATTCAAATATCGTGGCTATTAATTTCTCTGTGCGGATTCTGTAGTATCATAATATTGAACAAATTAGGAGTGAGGGCGATATCTGTATATGTCGCAATGGGATGTGGCATATGGTTTGCCGTATATAATGCAGGAATACATCCAACCATTGCAGGCGTGGCTCTCGGTATAATGACACCAACAAGGAGTTTTGTAGATAGAAATACGGTAAGTACTGCATTTATGTCGCTAGGATCTATGCTTAATTCAAAAAATAACATGCCAGAGATTAATGAAAAAATCTCAATGTCACGGATTGCCCAATTTACTGCCAAAGAATCTGTCGCTCCTCTTGATCGTTTGGAAAAACAACTTCATCCCTGGGTGGCATTTGCGATTATGCCCATATTTGCATTGGCAAATGCCGGAGTTTCATTTCAAGATATAAATAGTGGAGAGACTATATCAATGGCGATTATAATTGGCTTGGTTATTGGCAAACCGGTGGGTATAGTAATTTCCACATTAATAGTTACAGGATTTCGATGGGTAAAACTTCCACGTGGCTTATCATGGCCAATAATGATAGGTGCTGGCTTCCTCTCCGGAATTGGTTTCACAATGTCTCTTTTTATTGCTACCTTGGGATTAGATGGGGAATTATTAGAATTATCTAAAGGTGGTGTATTACTTGGATCCGCAATTAGCATCATTCTTGGGTGCGGTATATTATTGGCGTCATTAAAAAGCAAAACTCAAAATACTTCTCGATTAAATCTGTCAAACGATTTGGATCATTAAAAATTTAATTTAGAAATGATTCAAATAAACAATTTTATTGATAAATCTGGTGACGTACATATCGAGCCCTATTTCACAACTCATTGAATGACAACATCTTTATTGGAAATGTGGAAATCGCAGGCATCGTCTGGTTCAGATGCAGCCTGTTTTAAGTTATTTGGTTTTGTTTGCCTGTATTTTTTTACTTGTTTTGACCTCAATTTGGCACAAATCTGGCACAAAAACTTATACTCTATGGCAATCAAATTGTGAACGTTTTTAATAAATCAAAAAAATGAAACTATTTGCCAATAAATTCGTTATACTAGTAGCACTTGATACTATTATAGGAGAGACATTGAATAAAATCGATCTACAACCAATGATTGGATTAGGTTTTACCAATCTTGAAGCAGAGATATATACATGCCTGGTCCAACATTCACCTGCGACTGGATATAAAGTAGCCAAGGAAATCGGCAAACCGGTTGCAAATACTTATAAAGCAATTGAATCATTGCATAAGAAAGGTGCTATAATAATCGACAACAGCTCCACCCGCCTTTGCCGAGCCGTTGATATTGACGAACTATTAGATAATCTAAAGAATCGAGTCACAGTATTCTCAGAACAAGCCAAAAATGAGCTAAGTAAATTAACCAGTTCTCAAACAGATAATAAGATATACCAACTTCGCTCGGTCGATCAGATATTTGCCCGTTTACGGAATATGTTATCTAACTGCAAACGTGTAGCAATTCTTGATCTATTTCCAAATGTCGTTGAAAAACTAAGGGAAAATATATTGGAAGCATCAGATAGAGGAGTAAAAATAACACTCAAAGTTTATGAACCAATCGGGTTGCCCGGAATAAATATAGAGGTTGGAACCAAAGGTAAAACGGTTGTGCAAAGATGGCCGGGAACATGGGCCAATGGTGTTTTTGATGGTGAGGAATATCTTCTGGCGTTTATATCAAAGGACTTGCGAGAAGTTTATCAAGCCGTCTGGAGTAACAATCATTATCTCTCATGGGTATATTATAGTGCCATAGTACAGGAACTAAAATCAACGGCTCTTGAATCGGCTATTAATGCAAAAAAATCTAATAAGGAACTAAGAAAAATATTGTCCCATTATAGCAAAATGGAGAAACTTAAATCAACCGGTTATAAAAATGCCCCACATTTTTTTGAAAATAACAGTAACAAATTCTAGAAGGAGAAGGAATTTATCATGAAACAATCACTAGAATCAAAACGAGTTTTATTAATCTTATTTATAATAATAATTCTATCTGTAAATCTGCAGGCTCAAGATAAACTTAATGATCCTTATGAGATCATGCTAAAGAGTATCGAAGCTATCGGAGGGCTTGATAATCTAAAAAAGGAAACAAGCAGTTATGTTGAATCAGATATATCTCTAGGCGGTCTACAAGGAACCATAAATATATGGTCGATGTATCCAATATTGCAGCGCCAGGACCTTGATTTAAAGGTTTTCAAAAACTCAAGCGGTGACAATGGCGAGTATAAGTGGTCAACCGATGCTAATGGAAAAGTGCAGATCCTCAAAGATGATGAATTACTCAAACGCCGGGAATTATCAAAATTGGTTGCTGATTATGATTATTTGGATCGTGATTCAAAAACGTTCAAATTGCATTTTAAAGGTGTTATAAAAATTGAGGAAAACGATTGCTATTCGATACTTACAGGCAACAATTCTAATAATGACTCTTCCCTGACATTTATAAATTGTAAAACCTTTATGACAGAAAAAACGATCGCTTATACTCCGGATGATGAGACACAGACTTTGTATTCTGATTATCGGGAAATTGATGGAGTAAAAATATCTTTTCATCAGGAAATAACAAACCTTCCGGTTAATCAAAAAGTATCTGTACAAATCACCAAATACGAGTCTAATCCAACAATTGATCCAATTGTGTTTGAACCAAACGGAGCAAACAAACGCGATTTCCGGTTTACCAGCGGTGATCGGATTGAAAATGTACCTTTTGAATATATTATGAATCATATATTTATTCCAGTTACGGTCGGATGTAAGGAAAGATTATGGTTTCTTGATACCGGTGCAGGGATATCTGTAATTGATTCAACATTTGCATCTGAATTAGGATTAGCCTTTGAAGGCGAATTGGCCGGTCAGGGGGTCGGT
>JAAERC010001002.1 GCA_024230695.1 Candidatus Zixiibacteriota bacterium | reverse complement strand
GAGTAATATTGAAATGGCCCATGATATAAACATTGTGGATGAATCATCGGCAAATAGTTCATCCCCGTTGGTAAAAAATAATTATAGAATCATCCCCAACCCGATGGGAATTTATTCAGAAGCAGATTCAAGTCTATTTATATATGTTGAACTATATAATCTTGTTTATAATCCTAATAGTGCCGATTCATTTTCAATATCATTTTCTATTTATGATTCCGACGGTGATTTGTTCCGTGATTTTGATCCACAAACGATTGAAAAACCGGGGGAAACATCGATTATCACAAATGTTATTGATTTCCATGATTGGAAGGCAGGGCGTTATGAATTAAAAGTGGCGGCCTCCGATTTATCTTTTGACCAAGCGACCGAGGTTTCCCGTCAATTTGTTATCTATCCAAAATCAGCACAATTATCTGACGTGATTGCCACGACAGTTATTTCTCCTATAGATACGGCCAGCCTTGAGACTAAAACCAAATGGATACACTTTATAGTCGACCCTGTTGATTGGGTGATGTTCAAAGAGCTGAGTGATGTTGGAAAATCAAAATTTATTGAACAGTTCTTCAATGACAAGGATCCAACTCCCGGAGATGGCAAAAATGAGTATTTGGAAAAAGTGTTGTATCATTTCAATTTTGCAAATGTACATTTTTCATCGCTACCCGAATTGAACGATGGCTGGCTTTCTGACCGGGGAAGAGTTTTGATGCAATATGGACCATGCAGTAAGATTGATGATGCCGTTGTTCCCGCCAAATCTAATCCTCTTCAAATTTGGCATTATTATTTTCTTGAAGAAGGCGTCTATTTTATTTTTCAGGACCTGGATGAGTTTGGTAATTTCAGACTTGTTCACTCCAATAAGCAGGGCGAACGGTTTGATAATGATTGGGAATCTTGGATCAATAATAATGGAATG
>JAAERC010001001.1 GCA_024230695.1 Candidatus Zixiibacteriota bacterium | reverse complement strand
TGAAATGATACAACACTTTGTCCAAATATTCATTTTTGCCGTCTCCGGGAGTTGGATCCTTGTCACTGAAGAACTGATCAATAAATTTTGATTTTCCAACATCACTCAGCTCTTTGAACATCACCCAATCAACAGGGTCGACTATAAAGTGTATCCATTTGGTTTTAGTCTCAAGGCTGGCTGTATCTATAGGAGAAATAACAGTCGTAGCAATCACGTCAGATAATTGTGCTGATTTTGGATAGATAACAAACTGACGGGAAACCTCGGTTACTTGGTCAAAAGATAAATCGAAGGCCGCCACTTTTAATTCATAACGCCCTGCCTTCCAATCATGGAAATCAATAACATTTGTGATAATCGATGTTTCCCCCGGTTTTTCAATCATTTTTGGATCAAAATCTCGGAACATATTTCCGTCGGCATCATAAATAGAAAATGATAATGAAAATGAATCGGCACTATTAGGATTATAAACAAGATTATATAGTTCAACATAAATAAATAGACTTGAATCTGCTTCTGAATAAATTCCCATCGGGTTGGGGATGATTCTATAATTATTTTTTACCAACGGGGATGAACTATTTGCCGATGATTCATCCACAATGTTTATATCATGGGCCATTTCAATATTACTC
>JAAERC010001000.1 GCA_024230695.1 Candidatus Zixiibacteriota bacterium | reverse complement strand
ATCAGGCACAGACCGATAAAATAGTCAAAGTACAATCTGATAGAAAGCAGAATAAGTATTATAAGTATCTGGCGGTGGCGGCCTCAATAGCGCTGGTTGCTTTTGTTTCGATTTATGAGTCGCGGGAATTTGATCAGGTAAAAGGCCTGTTTGATGACACAAAAGTTCAAACCGCGCCAAAGGTGTCTGCTCCAGAATCGCAAATGGAGCTAATAAAAGACGAAAATATTTCTGTTGAAAGTAATCAAATTGATGAAACAGTGAAAGTATCCAAAGCTCCAGCTATTAATACAAGTAAAATTGAGAAGACTGAAATAGAAGCAGTGCCAGAAGGTTTTATTGAAAAGAAAATTAAGAAGCAGACTGCACCAGAAGAAAAGCCGAAAAAACGTACTGAAAAATCCCAGACTGTTTTAGAGGAAACAAAGGTCACTAAGTCATCTAAAGGGTCTGAAATAAAACCCAAGGCGGGTATGCCAGCTCCTCCGGAGCCTGTTCTGGATCTAGGCGAACCGGTTAATATATCCGACTACGCAGAATTTCAATCAGCCCCTAAACCGAGTAGCATTTCTCTCCAATCAGCCAAAGTTGACGCTATCTCAATAGAGGTACCTAAAGCAGATGTCAAAAAAGAAAAAGTTGAATTATCGCTTGAAGAAATGCAATCAAGAGCATTGGAAAATCTTAGAAAACGCGGTGTGGAAGATTCAGATATGCGTATGTTATTTCAATCGGATGAAGGCAAAGATAATATGCCGGAGCCACAACGGTCAAAAGATTCTTCAATAACAGAAATCAATATATATAAAATCAAACTTGATTCTCTTGAGAAAAAATATGAGGGGATATACTCACCACATTATAGAGAATCATCAGCAAAGAGGCGTGCTCCGGTAGAAGTGGCTTCTCTTGATTCTGTTATATTAGAAATTTCCGAAACATGTTTCAAGGTTGGTATCTTATCGATTGATGACCGGGAACGGGAAGCTATGATAGAGAAGCTTCAACGACTGTCAATTCATGGCAGTCCGGAGACTATTGAGAAAATTCAAAGATTCATTGTTACATTGATGTCGGCCGAGTAAAAACAGATTTACACAACTTTTTGTTTTAATAAACGTAAATAAAACTTAAGAAGAATAGTAATTCCCTTTTGGGAGGTAAGTATGAGTAACAAAAAATTGTATCGATCTCGAGTTGATTGCAAAATCGGCGGTGTCTGCGCCGGTTTGGCCGATTACTTTAATATCGATGCCACAATCGTTAGAATAATCGCGATATTGTTGATTTTCGCCGATGGAGTTGGTTTCTTTGGATATTTAATTGCATGGATAGTAGTTCCTCGTCGTCCAGTGGATGCCGCAATGGAAGTAAAGCAAGCAGATGAAGTGCCGGAGAAACAATCAGAGGGAACAAAATCGGGAGCCAATATTATGATTCCCGGGGCGATCCTGATTGTAATCGGTATCCTGTTTCTTGTCAAAAACAGTTGGTGGTGGTTTGATTTTGGTGATCTCTGGCCGATTCTTTTGATAGTTATTGGTATCCTGATGTTAATAAAGCATGGCAATAGTAATAATTCTGATAACAAAACCAATGATTCATCCTCGCAGGAGGTTTCGTAATGTCACCGGCCAGGTTTCGTTGGGGGTTGATGTTTGTCGCGATCGGTTTGGCGATATTGCTGACCAACGCCGATGTTCTTGGCTATGATTTTTGGATGGAGCTGTTTTCATTATGGCCGATGATTTTAATTGCTATAGGGTTAGAGAAAATATTCCTTCACAGTAAATTAAGGTTTATTTCATATCTGGCGCCGCTCTTATTGGTCGGTACGATGGTTTATGCCGGATTTATTTCTGAAGACGGGGGGGCATATGAGAGCTCCTATAGATCAAGCCGTTGGAGTGAGACAATTGATTCATCTGTAAATACAATTGAAGCTAAAATCGACCATTATCGCTCAGATATTCAAATTGGAAAGAGCCGATCAAATCTGATTAAGGCTCGCTTTGATCGTTTCTCCCGCAAACCGAAAATACAGTTTTCACAATCAGATAGCGTTGCTAATCTGGATATTAAATATCGTCGGGGCGGCCCGGGTCGGATAATTGTGTTTGGCAAGCGACGCTTTGATAACGATTGGAATTTGTCTTTTACCGACAACAGTACTCTTTCGTTGACTTGTCTCGGCGATGATTCCAATGTAGACCTGAATTTTAAATTGGTACCATTAAAGGAACTGAAGGTTGACAATGATGATGGTGAGATCCGGTTGGAGATAGGGGAATTGGTCGCGGACGTTTTTGCCGAAATTAAAGGTGATGATGCTGTCCTCCGTATCCGTGCGCCGGAAGGTTGTGGATTAAAAGTTGATGTTTCCGAGGCGAATTATATCGACTATCTTGAATCATTGAATCTCACAAAAGTCGATAATTATTATATATCAGAAAATTAT
>JAAERC010000999.1 GCA_024230695.1 Candidatus Zixiibacteriota bacterium | reverse complement strand
TCAAGTCAAGGTCGGTAAAATTTTGGATCTGCTGGTCAAGAGCCATACTACCGGCGGGCGTGTAGCAGAGATGGTCGTCAAAACCGACAAAGGTAATTATTCATTCGGAAAGGATAGAATTCGCTGGGTCTTTACCAGGTCGTCTAATCCGGAGCTGATCTTACCTTCGGCCGGATTTAAAATTGACATCGAGAAGGATAGTCGCGGTAATTTGAAACGGGTTGATTTTGTCGGCGGCGGTTATGGTCATGGTGTCGGGATGTGTCAGTGCGGCGCGCTGGGAATGTCTCGCCAGGGAAAAGTGTATAAGGATATTTTGACACATTACTACAGTAATGTCAAACTGACCAAACTTTATTAATAAGTTATTCCCAATATTTTTATTTATTCTATTTCACTATTAGTTTATATTTTACTTTATGGGTGAATTACGAAAATCCGTGGCAATTCTTAATTCTCGACAAAATCTACGCCCGGTTGGGACAGATTTGTGGATTAAAAATACAAAACAAGCTGTCTGTAAATTATCCGGTTTGGATGTTACGCTTTTAACTTCGGTTGGGATGAAAACATGGGAGTTGCTTGTTTATCTTGCCGTAAAATACAAAATCAAACAACATATTTATGTCCCAATTACAATTAAGCAAAAAAATATTGATGTTATAGCTTATTATACCAAGCAATTTAGGCTTTCCCCAAAATTAACCGAGTGGTACTTTTTTGAAATTGAAAATCAAATTAAGGATAACCGATTTTTCCAAAAAGAACGGGATAAATTAATTTGTAATAGTGCAGATATTATTTATCCGATTTCAATTCGGAAAGATAGTACGCTTAAGCGATTATATGATAGTGATGAATCGTCTAAAGCTGTTGTTGATGAACGGTTTACGGTTAATAATATTAAGACGAAAAAATCATACAAGTATGAAATTGATAAGGAAAAACTTAATTTAAAAATAGATACACAGCTTGATCAGTTTATAATTCACTGGACGCGAACAGCCAATAATAATTGGCCGGGCGAAAAGCTGTCTGATTACTATAAATCAATTGTTAATTCAAAGAATAATTATGCTCATTCGGCTTATATGACTTTACTCAAAATTTTATCAGAAAAAGGACTTAGATCCTCATCAAGGCATTATAGGAAAAATCTATCAGCTGTTTCATTCTCTGAGTTAAAACCGTCGGATGCGATCGATCTGATGAAATGGCGAGCGCGGTATCGGGAGATGAGTTTTGAGCCATACGGAATTGCTATTAAAAAAAATGCTGCCAATAAAATTGGAATTCGTAAAGTAATTTATGGTGACAGCAATATGTTCAAAGACCTGAAGACAAATGATAAACCATATTTTCAATCTGTTGGGACCAAAGGTTTTTGGACACCAGAAAAAGAGTGGCGGCATATTGGGGATATTGATCTGTCAAAAATCAATACAGAAGATTTGAAGATTATTGTGCAAAGCAAAGAACAGATCGATTTAGTAAAAAAACATTCTAAATCAGAAATTATTTCACTTTATACATAGTTATCGCAGTTTTAGATAAGGGATGGCATTGATATTCAATTCCGATGGGCCGGAAAGTTTGTACCTTCTATAACCGGCGGCGGCGATCATAGCGCCATTATCAGTGCATAGTAATGGAGGAGGGCAATAAAAATTGCCACCTATCTTTGACAATCTTTGCTCCATTAATTCTTTTAATCGACTATTTGAGGCAACTCCGCCTGATAATGAAACATCTTTTATATTTAATTCTTTAACGGCGCGGATAGTTTTTTCAACCAAGACTTCAATGGCCGCTTCCTGAAAAGAGGAGGCGATATCAGCCCGGTGGTTCTCCAAATCATTTTCAGTTAATGATCGTACATGAAGTGCCACGGCTGTCTTTAATCCTGAGTATGAAAAATTAAGGCTTTCGTCTCTTATCATACCGCGAGGAAACTTGAAATAATATTTATCTCCCTGCCCAGCCAACCGGTCGATCTCTTTTCCTCCGGGATATCCTAAACCAAGCAGTTTCGCCACTTTATCGTATGCTTCACCAACCGCATCGTCCTGGGTCTGCCCAAGTATTTGATAGTTTCCAAAACCATTGACCTGCGCCAGGATGGTATGACCGCCAGAGATTACCAGGGTAAGATGTTTCGTAGGTATATTTTCATGTATCAAAAAATTAGCGGCAATATGTCCCTCAAGATGATTAACTGCCACAAACGGTTTATTTTTACCATAGGCCAACCCTTTGCCAAAGTTCAATCCAACCAGCAAGGCACCTACCAGACCCGGGCCAAAAGTGGCTGCATATAAATCGATATCGTCGGCTTTTACATTCGCGGTTTTTAATGCCTCATGATAAACCGAGATAATCGCTTTCATATGTTCGCGGCTGGCTAGTTCCGGGACAACACCGCCATATTCCGAATGAATCAATTGTCCCAGAATAACATTGGACAGAACTTCCCGGTCATCTTTGATTACCGCAACCGAGGTTTCATCGCATGATGATTCAATACCAAGCGTTAACATTTATTTCCTGATAAGTTTAACAGAGTCGGCCGATTGACTAATTATAGAAACGGAGTTGGGGATAGTGATTTTTATAGGTGCATATCCCAGACTGTCG
>JAAERC010000998.1 GCA_024230695.1 Candidatus Zixiibacteriota bacterium | reverse complement strand
GGTGCGGATGGCGGATCATAATCAAATGAGACCAGTATTTTTGATCCGGGTTTTAATTCTTCAAGAGTATTATAAAGCGCTCCAACCTCAGGAGAAAGTTTTATCGGCTGGGTGACGGTCATAAAAAATGGCAGGACAACTGATATCCCAACAAATATAAATACAATTTTTCTTCCGACAAAATTACCCTGAATAGTTCGAACAAAAATAACAACAAGTGCAAGAAGAATCAGCCCAATAATAATATATGATACCATTGGTGAAAATGTAATCGGTTCCGTGACAACAAAAAATAAAATCAATGAAACTATTAAAATCCCAAGATAAACGAGCCATTCTTTTTTCATGATCAATCTCCCCCCAGATGAGCTCGTTCAATACCAAGAATAACCCTCAGGGATGTCGAAACAATACCAAGAGCAATACCGATCATAATCGCCCGCTGTCCAGCGGCATTAATCACATTCATAATCCAAGTGGCAATACTTGATGGCATAATGGCATTAGGTACTGTTATTCCAATATATTGAAGGGATCCAGCGACAGCATCACCAATCGGAACCCGCCCGAACATCACAAAAAAGGCGGCCAATAGCAAAAGAGTTGCCTCAAAATTCCTTGCCCGGAAAGCGCGATATGACGCTGAGGCCACAAAAAACGCCAATAATGCAAACATCGTTGATGATAGCGGAATATAAACAAACCTATAAATCCAGTCAAAACCAGTTCCAGCGGCTCTGAAACTTTCACCGCCGGTCAGACCAATTACAACTGTAATCAAAAAACAGGCAATAATTACAGCCGAATAGCCCCAGTCAGATTTTTTGCGATATATTTTCTCGGCTGAGATTTTCATTAAATTTAAGGCACCAAGCCAGATGGCACAAGCGGCAATAATAGAAAACCAGTCTGAGAACCATGCATTCATTTGATTAAACGGCCAATGAGGAATAAAATATTGAACAACAAAGACAACACCGACAATAGCGGTGATCAACATTGGTATTTCGCGTCTCATCTTACTATACTACCTCAATTACCCAATAACCGTAAAGAAACTTGAAAGATTAAACAAATTAAATGTCTCTAACAATATTCCCAGTAAAATAGCCACCAGAATAACCGCTTTGCCCATATCCTGCCCCTTTAGTGAACCAAGCAGTTTTGGTTCTTTGGATAGATATGCCGATGCCGCAAAAAGTTCCTCGCCGATTAAAGTATAATCACAGGCGGCCACAAAAAATGGCAACTGCGAGGGTTGTCCGGTTCCGGCTATCTGAATAGCTCCCACGGAGTTACCGGTTTCGGCCATAATCAGCGATTCGGCGAAAAACGCCCCCATATAGAAAATAGCGGCCGGTTTTTCACGGACAAACATACCATCCACCGCCGCCGCGTAACCAAATTGGTCATCAGTAATATAATGTACCTGCGCCTCGTTGAAAGCATCAGGACGACCGGCTTTGGTATATGACTCTTTAACAGTCTCACGGGCAGTTATCATAACCAACGATTTGCAGACAGGAACTTCGATCCAAGTCTCATATTCGGCGGTTAACTGCGCCACTCGACCCAATATAGTTAACCCGGCAATTGTCTGGACATTATCCATATCATTAATACCGGGAATAAAAAACACTTTTT
>JAAERC010000997.1 GCA_024230695.1 Candidatus Zixiibacteriota bacterium | reverse complement strand
TCTGAAAATGAAATATAGTTCCACAAGAAAAAATGTCGAAACCAGCATCCAATGACGATTAGTCGCTCCCTTTTTCAATACAAAATATAGACCAACAGCCGGGACAATTGCATAAAGCGTCAAATGTATTCCGACCCCAAGAATAGCCAAAAACAATGCCAGAAGCATCGCTCGGGTTCCTGTCATATTTCCCTGGTTATCAAAATATTTCAATGCCAGCCAATAAATCGCCAGCATAATAGCCATTGTGGGAGCATAAACTTCCGCCTCAACCGAATTAGCCCAGTTGGTACTGGAAAAGGCAACAAATAAGGCGCCGGTAAAACCGCCAATATAGACAATTACTTTATTATAAAAATCTTTGGAATTTTCAAACCAGAAACGAATTAAACGAACAATTATCAAATATGAGAAAGTCGCTGTCAAAGCCGATGTCACAATCGATAATACATTCAATCTCACCGCAACATCCGCGGCCAAAGGAAGAATCGCAAAAATCCGCCCAATCAGAATATATAATGGCGAACCCGGTGGATGTGGTATTCCCAGAATATATGAACAGGCGACAAACTCGCCACAATCCCAAAATGAGAAAGTCGGGGCCATCGTTTTATAATAAACTATCAGCGAAATGGCAAAAACCAATGATGCTATTATTGCATTGATTCTATCAAACTTCACAATGTTCTTATCGGTAAAATTATCTATGTTCAAACTTTCCTCGACCTATCAAACATGTTGTTAACCTATTATACAAAGCTGATTTACAATATAGCCATTTTTTTGTGATTGTCCAGAAGGAATTATT
>JAAERC010000996.1 GCA_024230695.1 Candidatus Zixiibacteriota bacterium | reverse complement strand
TTTGCTCATTGCAGGTTATCCTCAATCATTTTTCACCATTTATTCATATTTTGCATACCTGAATTTGATCCATTAGGTGCTCTGCCACCTGTTGAACATCCATCGGTGTCCGAAGGCCGAACTGATTTATACAATACAATGCAAGACAAAAATTTTGCATATACAATAATACAAGTCTTTATTATAAACCAACACAACAATATATCGACTAACATTAGGTACAATAAATTTGGAAGTAGTCATAGACAGGGATGATAAAATCCCAATTTGTACTGCACCGAATGTTCAAACTTTTACTTTTCAATGACCAAACTGAACATCAAACCCACCCATACTAGACCCACCCGTACGTACTTTACTCGTACTAGACTGAAAATTCTTTCTTGATTTCTCACAAAACGGTTCAGAATAGGAGGAAAAATTACAAAAGCTGTTCATCCTCATTTCCTGATTGAATCAACTGATATTGATTGTCATTACAATTTGGCGACTGAACACCTTCTGTTTATTTATTGAAACCTACAGTAACATACAATACAAAAACAGTCCAATGCCAAGTGGGACTTTTTAGAAAATAATAAGCTTTGGCAGGCAACTTTTCAGCTACCCCGATACTGCAAAGACCCTTTTCAGCGTCTCGACAATATCAGTTTGCCAAGGCCCACTATGATCAGGCAAATCCCGGTTAGCATGGAGCTGGAGTAATGCTGCTTTGAAGATTTTCGGAGCACTAAATCCGCTTTTTTGCCTATATCACCAACATATAACGACCGATCGAGCTGAAATTTGGAATGTAATTGTCAAACTAAATTGTCCACCTACCTTATAAATTTTGTCCGGGTCCGCCGTGATTTCAGCTGGAAAACCCCAAAAACCGCCTGAACGTGAATT
>JAAERC010000995.1 GCA_024230695.1 Candidatus Zixiibacteriota bacterium | reverse complement strand
GGGACGGTTACGCTTCCGATTCGATTCGATGACAGGTATTTTGATGAAAAAGTTCTTCGAAAATATACGAACTATTGTGCGTTCGGGTCCGATAAAAGTACAACAGTTAGGATTATTATGCCAAATACTAGGCAAAAAATTCTCATTTTTAATGATAATATCTCGAAAATGATCCACTTTCTCCTCATCTAATTCCTTCGATTTAATTATTAGAAATGTAGTCTCCTCGGTGATGAAAAAATAATTCTTGCATAGTTTTTCTATTAAATTAGGTGATAAGGGAACTTGATCAATTAAAGAGGTCCATTTGTTGATGACTGAAGATAATTCATCAAAGCGGAGCTTATAAATAGCAAAAATGCACAGTTCCTCCAAATCACGTGGGTCGTATCATTTCTGCCGGGTCGCTAGATACATATTTCAGGTTTCAACTAGACGCTAACCGATTCGTAGAAGTACGTAGGATAGAGATAAAATAACTAAACGACTGACCCGCACATTTTTCTCAAAAAATCGATTACTCGTTCGATCAACTGAGAACACTCTACGCGTCTACTGCTAAATCGGAGAGGAGATTTGATAACCATTCACCAATACCTACCCCCACTTGGGACTATTAGATAATATACGGTAGTTATATTTCTAATGTAATGAAGCTTGGTTTCGTAATAACCTACCTTCGGTTGTATGTTGCCCTTTAACTGACCCCAGGCATTCCCCGATACCAGCTTCAACCCTCAAGCGAATCGACTCACCCAAAAAGGGGAGGATCAATGTGAGGGAAAGC